>JAISQV010000063.1 GCA_031273985.1 Spirochaetaceae bacterium
TCGAGGTAACTCTCCGGAAGGCGGTCTACGATGCCCACCGCGCCAAGTATTTTTTCAGCCTCCGCCGCCCTTGCCCCGTCCACCTCGGGCGGCGCCGTCATGGCGATGACCCCCCGCGAAATCAGCGCCGGCGTGTTGGGCATGATGCGGATCACCTGCGCCGGGGGAGCGGCGTCCAGGGCCAGAATCGCCTGAATCTTCCCGATGGACCAGCCGGCGGCCATGGAGACCAGCACGGCGGGCCTCCCCGCCGCAGCCCGCTCCCGCAGCGCCGGCGCTATCTCCCTCAGCACGGCTTCCAGCGCCTGGGGCTTCACGGCGAGAAAGATAAAATCCCCCGCTTCCGCCGCCGCTGTGTTGGATTCGTAGACCGCCCCGCCTATGGCCCCGGCGGCGGCTTTGGCCCTGGACCTGTCGGCGTCGCTAAAACCTATGCGGCTCCCGCCCAAGAGCCCTGCGGCGCCCTTCATCAGGGCAAACCCCATGTTCCCGCTGCCTATGCACGCAACCTTCGTTTCCATCCCGCCTCCCTCTAAACACTAAACGACTGATTAACGAAATAAAGAAGAATTTAACCACAAAGGGCACAAAGGGAAGAGATATAGAAGAATTTTAACCACGAAGGCGCACAAAGGCGAAGAAGGAAAGAGGGGAGAAGGAAAGTTAATATTCTCTTCATCTCTTCCTTCCTTCGTGCGCCTTGGTGCAACCCTTCGTGTGACTTTGTGTAACTCTTGGTCTTCCTTTGTGCTCTTCGTGTATCTTCGTGGTTAATATTCTCTTCATCTTTTCTTTCCTTCGTGCGCCTTGGTGCAACCCTTCGTGTGACTTTGTGTAACTCTTGGTCTTCCTTGGTGCTCTTCGTGTATCTTCGTGGTTAATATTCTCTTCATCTTTTCTTTCCTTCGTGCGCCCTTGGTGCATCCTTCTATGCCTTCGCGTAAACTCTTGGTCTTCCTTTGTGCTCTTCGTGTATCTTCGTGGTTAATATTCTCTTCATCTTTTCTTTCCTTCGTGTAACATCTTCATATCGTGGTACTAAGCCAAAAACGCCGTTCCCCGCTGCGTCCCGGAGGCGAGGGCTTCCAGCACCCTGGGCCGCCCGCCGTGGGCCAGAATCATGGGGATACCGTAGCCTGCCGTCCGGCGGGCCGCGTCAATCTTTGTGGCAATCCCCCCGGTACCAAAACTGTTCGTCCCGCCGGCAGTTATTCTGTCCTTCAACACGGACAGGTCCCGCACCTCGCTTAGCAGCTCCGCATCGGGATACTCCTTGGGGTTTTTGTCATAGAGCCCGTCAATATCGCTGAACAACACCAAAAGATCCGCGCTCCAGAGCACCGCCGACTGCGCCGCCAGGGTATCGTTATCGCCTATCTTTATTTCCTCAACACTAACCGTGTCGTTCTCATTGATGATGGGGATGATCCCTTCGTCCACCAGCGTAAAAAGCGTATTGCGCATATTAAGGGTTCTCAGGGGATCGTCAAAGTCGGAGCGGGTAAGAAGTATCTGGGCTATGTGAATCCCGTGGGCGGCGAAGGCCCTGCCCCAGGCGATCATCAGCTCCACCTGCCCCACGGCGCAGAGGGCCTGCCGGTAATGAATATCCTGCTTCCGGGCCCACCTGTCCAGCGTGGAAAGCCCCGCCACCTGGGCCCCGGAGGAAACGATGATCACCCGCTTCCCCCGCTGCATGAGGGCGGCGGTCTGATCGGCAAACTCCGCCAGGAGCGCATGATTGATCCTGCCCCCCTCGTCCGCCAGGGTATTGGAGCCGAACTTAAAAACTATCTTCCGGGCTTCTGAAATCAACTTGGGGATCATGGATACCTCGAAACCCCTGGCGGGCTTTGGCGGCATCCAAGACCCTGGGGCAGATTATGGCCGCGTTTGGCCGCTTCCGGAGATACGATACTTTATCGTGGTGAGGGCTTCAAGTCCCATGGGCCCCCGGGCGTGAAACTTCTGGGTGCTTATCCCCAGCTCCGCCCCAAAGCCAAACTCGCCTCCGTCGGTAAAGCGGGTAGAAGCGTTGGTGTAAACGCAAGCCGCGTCCACCCGGCGGCAGAAACTATCCGCAGCCCGCAGATCGTTGGTCAGTATGGCCTCGGAGTGCCGGGTGCCGTAGCGGTTGATGTGGTCAACGGCCTCATCGAGACTGTCCACGATCTTGACGGCAAGAATATAGTCAAGAAACTCCGTTTCCCAGTCGGATTCCGAGGCATCCGTCAGAACCAGGGCCGTGGGCGGGACCCCGGCGCTTATCGCCTGCCGCGCCCGCCCGTCGCAGCGCAGTTCCGCCCTGCCCGCCAGGGCCCGCGCCAGGGAGGGCAGCAGCGCCGCCGCCGCGTCCCGGTGAACCAGCAGCGTTTCCACCGCGTTGCAGGCCCCCGGCTTCTGGAGCTTGGCGTTAAGGATTATCTCCACCGCCGCGTCCATGTCCGCGCTGGGCTCCACATAGATATGGCAGTTTCCCTCCCCGGTCTCGATCACCGGCACCCGCGCCTCTTCCACCACCCGCCGAATGAGCTCCCTGCCGCCCCGGGGAAGCACCACGTCGAGCCTGCCCCGGGCCTTGAGAATGACATCCACCTCATCCCGGCTCTCCGAAGGGCACAGCTCCACCGCTCCGGGTATGCCCCCCGCCGCGTCAAGCCCCGCCTTGATGGCCTTCACCAGGGCCCGGTTCGACTCACGCGCCGCGCCGGAGCCCCGGAGCAGTATGCCGCAGCCGGCCTTGTAAGCCAGGCTGAAAGCGTCGGCGGTAACATTGGGGCGGCTCTCGTAGATGATCGCCGCCACCCACAGGGGCACGGTGATCTGCTCCACCAAAAGGCCGTTGGGCAGAGTCCAGCCGGCCTTCACCCTGCCTATGGGATCGTCCAGGGCGGCTATGGCGGCTATGCCCTCGACGATGCCGTCCATGCGCCGCTCGTTGAGGAGAAGCCGGTCCACCAGCGCTTCCTTCATCCCCCCGCTCCGGGCCCGCTCCACATCGGCGCTATTGGCGGCAAGAATACCCTTCCGGGCCCCGTCTATCGCGTCCATGGCGCCCCGGAGCCCCGCGTCCTTCCGGCGGCGGTCTTCCAGGGCAAGCCGGGCCTGGGCCGCCCGGAGCGAATCAAACAGTGTTTCCAGATCAGCCATGTCCTTCCCCCAACCGCGCAAGCCCTTCCCCGCTCATACGGAACGTAGTCCACTCGTCCAGCGCCGCGCCGCCCCGGCTCCGGTAAAACCTAATCGCCGGTTCGTTCCAGTTGAGGCAGGCCCATTCCAGGCGCCCGCAGCCCCGCTCCGCCGCGATCCCGCCTATCCTGACAAACAGCGCCTTCCCCAGCCCCCGCCCCCGGAATTCGGGCTTTACAAAAATATCTTCGATATAGATTCCCGGCTTCCCCACAAAGGTAGAAAAAGTGTGGAAGAACAGGGCGAAACCCGCCGGCGCGCCCTCCCACTCGGCGATGAGGGCCTCGGCAAAATGCTCCTGAAAAAGACAGCGCCGGAGCCCCTCCTCCGTGGCCTCCACCCGGTCAAGCAGATGCTCGTAATCCGCCAGGGCCCGTATCAACTCCAGAATCAGCGGAATATCGCCTTCCCGGGCTTCCCGGATAAGCGCCTCTCCCCGGCCCCCCGCCTCCATGACGCTACCGGCCCAGCGTATTTATTGCACTAATCTGATTCCGCTCTATCCTGAAAACATTCCAGCGGACCCCCGCTCCCTGGGGAACAGTAAAACTGTGAATCAGGCGGTCCTCCCGGTACACCCTCAGCACCGCCCCGGAACGGGACAGGGCCGTGGAGCCGGGGGAATTCAGATTACTGTAATCCACCACATAGACCTCATAGACCCCCTCAAGCTCCGCCTCACCCAGCGTGATCGTCTCGGGCCCGTAACCGTCCCGGTCATCCCGGTCCAGAGTGACGCTGCCGTCGGCGCTGCTCCGCATATTCCCGTAGGAAATGTGGTACCCGCCGCGCCGCTCCAGGTGCATATCCAGGTCCGAAGGCCGCTCGCCCCAATCCAGCACAAAACGGTACGCGTTCCCCTCAAGCCCCGGCGACACCGAGTACCAATTGTACACCACAGCCCCCAACTGCACGCGGAATTCCACGGGCGTCGTGATGAACCCTTCCTTACTGAACGTCAGGGCATAGGTCCCGTCGGCAATCCGGGGCAGCACGGCAATACCCCGGTAGTCGGTGGCATAGGTACCCAGCCCGTCCACCGTAACCAGCGCATCGGGAATACCCCGCCCGTCCAGGGCATTGGCAAAACGCAGGGGAATGGAACCGTCCATGGCCATAAGCGCCATATCACTCTTGATCATGGCGTCACTGCCCCCGCGCCCGCCCCCCGGAGCGGGAAAGCCGGGCTCCTGCCCGTAAGCCGCAACAGCAACCAGCACCGCCAGTAACACCGGAACCGGCAAGAGTAGTTTCATAATCCCTCCTTGGCACCGCATCAAAGGCCCATTGTAACCGGAATGACCGCCCGCATCAATGTCACGTGAGCCGGGGGAGTGAGAAGAGAAGAAGAGGGGCGCATCCCCGGCCCGGAACGGGCCGGGGACCGGGCTATCGCTCCAATCTTTTATGCCCGTACCGGGCATAAAAGGATTTCCGCTCTATCCCTTGCGCGGGCTGAAGCCGCAAAGCGGCTTCAGCTTGGGAGTTTGCGCCGGAGGCGCAAACTCCGGGAATGGGGGGGCGTTGCGGGGGGGCGGCGCGCTCCTCCGCCTAAAGGCGGAGGGTGCTTATGGTAAACGGGGAATTTTTCTGCGCCGGAGCAGGTTAAATTTCTGCGTGGACAACCTGCGGCTGCCCTTCGTGCTCCCCCCCGCACGGGGGTAGCCGGAGACCCCGGACCCGCGAAGCGGGGAGTAGGCTCCGGCGTAGGGGGCTCGGCCCCCTCCCCTCTTCTTAAACACACTGCTGCCTGCCCTCAGCAGCGGGGCATGATGTACTTTTGGTAACCCTGGGGTATCTCGAAGACCCTGGTGAGGGTGTCTTCCCGGAGTGCCTCTTCCGGCGGGCCCAGGGCGGCGAGGCAGCCTTCCGCCACCAGGGCTACCCGGCTCGCGTAGGCTTTGGCCAGGGTGAGGTCGTGGAGGCTCATCATGATGGCGAGGCCCGACGCGGCAAGGTCCCTTATCAGGTCCATCACGATGAACTGGTATTTGGGGTCGAGGTTGTTGATGGGCTCGTCCATGAGGATGACGGACGCTTCCTGGGTCATGGCGCGGGCTATGAGGACCCGCTGGAATTCCCCGCCGGAAAGTTCCGTGATGACCCGCCTCTCGTAGCCGGAGAGCCCCGCGGCGAGGATGGAACGGGCGACGGCGTCTCTGTCCACGGGCTCTTCGGCGGCGAAGAAGCCCCGGTGGGGGAAGCGGCCCTGGCCTATGAATTCTTCCACGGTAAAGGGCCACAGCGCCGTCTGTCCCTGAAAGAGGAAACTGACGGCCGACGCTTTTTCCCGCTTGTTCATGGCGGCCATATCCCGGCCTCCGAGGAACACCTTTCCCTCCAGGGGCGCAAGGAAGCCGCCCAGGGTTTTGAGCAGGGTGGTCTTGCCGCCGCCGTTGGGCCCCGCCAGCACGAGAAGTTCCCCGGGCCGGAGGGCAAAGTTCAGCCCCGAAAGCACTCCCCGCCGGGAGCTTGTTTTCGAGGAGAACCCTACGCTCAAATTTTCGATGTTAAGATCAATCATTGGCATTTCCCCTAGAATTTCCCCAGATTTTTGCCGTACCGGGCCAGTATGTAGATGAAGAAGGGCGCCCCGCCGACAGAGGTGATGATTCCTATGGGGAGCTCCACCCCGGTTACCGAGCGGGTCGCCATGTCGGCCAGCACCAGAATAAGCGCCCCGGTCAGTGCCGTGGCGGGGAGGAGCCGCTTGTGGGCGGGGCCGGTGATGACCCGCACGGAGTGCGGGGCTATGAGGCCCACAAAGCCTATGATCCCCGCCACGGAAACCGCCGCCGCCACGGCCAGGGACGCGCCCAGCACGGCGATGAGGCGGGCCTTCTTCACATCCACGCCCAGGCTTTCCGCCACTTCCTCCCCCTGAAGGAGCAGATCCAGGTTGCGCCCCGAAAGGAAGATGACGGTGCAGCCGAGAAACATCACCGCGAGGCCCGCGGGAAGCACCGGCCAGGTGGTCCCGTTGAGGCTTCCCTGGAGCCAGTAGAAGACCCTGTAGAGGTCCCGGTCCCTCAGTACCTGTAGCAGCGAAAGGGCCGCCGAGAAGAGGGTGCCCAGGGCGGTGCCGGCCAGGAGCAGCGCCACGGTGGGCGGCGGATTGCCCACGGAGCGGGAGATGACAAACACCAGGGATACCGCCCCCAGGGCCCCGGCAAAGGCGCAGAGGGACACCGCCGACAC
>JAISQV010000095.1 GCA_031273985.1 Spirochaetaceae bacterium
AGCACGAAAGATACGAAAAGAAGAGGAATAATGAGATGATTACTAGCAAAAATTTCGTGCTTTTCGTGTCTTTCGTGGTTAAAATGAATCAAAGTAAACGCATATGGGGCTCGGCCCCCCTCCTGAATTCCTGAAAAAAATTACGAATTTTTCGGTTTTTTTTGAATTTTCAGGCTTTCCCCGCTTGACAGGGGGCGGCGGCTTAATTAAATTCCTAGTAATCTAGTATATTTAGTATATATTAGAAAGGAGAGTAATGATGAGAAGAAGCGGGACCCGTGTTTTGATGATCCTGGTTGGATTGGCCGCGCTTGTGTCCGCCTGCGGCGGGGGCAAGTCTTCGTCAGGGAGCGCGCGAGCCGCCTCCACGCCCGGAGGGTTGATCCCCATACGGACCAACACAAAGCTTACCTGCACCGCGACGCCCTATGTGGTGGCCGACAAGAAGGGCTTTTTCGCGGAGGAGGGGCTGGTGATTGAGTACACCGGCGAGCTTGGGGAGGGGCAGACCCTGCTGCCCACGATCCTCAACGGGACCAATGACATTGGCGAATCGCACCCCAACGCCCTGGCGACCTACATCAACGAGGGCGCGGAGGTCAGGGCCGTTACGCTGAACATTGTGGACCCCCCGGCGGATGTGGACCCGAAATTCCGGCATATGCGTTTCTATGTTTCGCCCAAGAGCGGCATCAGGAGCCTCGCCGATCTGAGGGCTTACAAGGCCGGCGGGACCATCACGATCAGCGGGAGGGCGCCCTCGTGCAATACCTTCCTGGCGAACAATATTTTCAGCAACAACGGGCTCGACAAGGGGAGGATAGAGTATGTGGCGGTGGCCTCGGATACCGCGGCGCTTCAGGCGGTTGAACAGGGTAATCTGGACATAGCTTTCATTCACCCGCCCTTCTATTATCTTGCCGAGCAGACGGGCCTCTTGCAGATAGCGGATTCCTATGACGCGGGGCTGGGCGCCGCCGCCGGGACCTATGTGTACTATTTTTCCAATGATTTTATCGAGACGAATCCTGAGCTTGTGCAGAGATTCGTGAACGCGATTAAGAAGGCCCAGCGCTGGGCCAACGAGAATCCTGATGAAGCGATGGCGCTGACGGCGGCGCATATCTCCAAGGAAGTGAACGCGGTGCACTTTTACTACACCGGCGACGGGTTTCCGGCGGAGTATATAGAACCGTGGATTTTGGATCTTGAGAGCGAGGGAGCTCTGGAACGCGGCGCCATTACGGTGGAGGACCTCGTAACCTTTGAGTTCGAACCCAGGGGCGGGAGCGGTGCGTAAGGGCGGCGTTCCGGACGATGCCGCCGGGCTTGCGGGGGCCGAAGTTACGGGCACGGCTGCCAAGGCCGCCGAAGCTGCGGGCGCGGCTCTTGCGGGCGCGGCGGGGAAGATAGAGATTCGCGGCCTCGCCCGTTCTTATAAGAAGAAGGCCGGGAACGGGGCGGCGGGCAGGGGCGACCGGTTTTTTGCCCTGAAGGATTTCAATCTGGCGATCCGCAAGGGCGAGTTCATTACGATTGTCGGGCCCTCGGGCTGTGGGAAATCAACCCTGCTGGACCTCCTGATCGGGCTTACCCGCCCGGACGAGGGGCAGATTCTGATAGACGGGAAGCCCGTGAACGGGCCGGCCCTGGACAGGGGAATCGTCTTGCAGGGTTACGCGCTGTTCCCCTGGAGGACCGTGCGGCGCAATGTGGAATTCGGCCTTGAAATAAAGAAGGTCTCCCCCAGGGAACGCCGGGCCATAAGCGACAGGTACATCAAACTGGTGGACCTCACGGGTTTTGAGAATCACTATCCCTACGAGCTTTCCGGGGGTATGCAGCAACGTGTCGCCATAGCCCGGGCCCTGGCCTATGACCCGGAAGTCCTCCTGCTGGACGAGCCCTTTGCGGCGGTGGACGCCCAGACCAGGGAAACCATGCAGGACGAGATTCTTGCGATATGGGAAAAGACCGGAAAAACCGTGGTCTTTGTTACCCATAGTATCGAGGAGGCGGTGGGGCTTGCCGACCGGGTTGCCGTGATGAGCAGGCCGCCCGGCACGGTCAAGAAGATCGTGGAGGTGACCCTGCCCCGGCCCCGGCGCATAGGCGAAGTGCATAACACCCTGGACTTCGGCCTCTTATCCAGGCAGGTCTGGGAGTTGCTGCAGGACAGGGAGGATGCCGCGCCTCGGGATACGGCTGAGCTTGATATAGGGGAGCGTATTCAGAGCGCCACGGTTATTTAGGCGCTTGGGCCGGTTCCAAAACCCGGTTAGTTTTGGAACCGGCCCGTTTATGAGCGGGAAGGCCCCGCCGGCAGGATTCCTGCGGGGCCCTTAAAGGAGCATGGAATGTCAAGGGAAACGGAACTGTACGCACAGCTTTCGGACGCGGTGTTTAATATGGAAGATGACAGGGCGGAGGGCCTTTCGCGGGAAGTCGTCAATGAAGGGTACGATGCGTATCTGGCGATTGATCAGGGCCTTGCCAGGGGGATGGAGCGGGCGGGAAAACTCTTTGAGGACGGGGAATACTTTGTCCCCGAGCTGGTGCTCTGCTCCGACGCCATGTACAGGGGCCTGGACGTGCTCAAACCGCATATCAAGACCGACGGCGCGGCCCAAAAGCCCAAGATTGTCATTGGCGTCATAGAGGGGGATACCCATGACATCGGAAAGAATCTTGTCAAGATAATGCAGGAGGCCGGGGGCTTTGAGATAATCGATCTGGGCCGGGATGTTCCGCCGGTCAAATTTGTGGAGACCGCGGAGCGGGAGAACGCCGGCATAATCTGTATCTCTACCTTGATGACTACCACCATGGACGGCATGGAGGCGGTGATCCGGCTGCTGGAGAAGCGGGGCCTGCGGGAACGCTTCAAGGTTGTCGTGGGCGGCGGCCCCGTATCCGCCGCCTATGCGCGGAAAATAGGCGCGGACGGCTATGCCGCCAACGCCGCGGAGGCGGTGCCCCTCACGAAAGGGCTGCTCGGCCTGGCCGGAGGGCCCGTCCCCGGAGCGGCGGAAGCGGTGAAAGAAGAGGTCCCGGTATGACGCCCAGAGAGGTTGTCCGGGCGGTGGTAAATTTCGAGGAACCCGACCGGCTTCCCCTTTCCATCTCTGCCCATTCCATCATCCGCAAACAGCAGGGCCTTACCCAGGAACAGTTTCTGCTCTTGCCGCCGGAGGAGCAGGCCCAATCCACGGTGGACGTGAACCGCCGCTACGGGGGGGACATTCTTGCGGCGGGATTCAACGGAACCCTGGCGGTGAAGGCCCTGGGGGGCAAGGTGAAATTCCGGGAAAAGGGATTCGCCGATGTGCAGGAACCGCTGATCAACAACATTGCGGAACTGGACGCCATAGACCCGGAGCGGGTCAAAAAAGATTTTCATTATCAATCGGCCTTTGAGGTTGCAAAAAGCATCGTTGCCCTGGCCGGGAACGATTATCTTGTCTCCACCGGTTCCTGGGGCCCCTTCACCCAGGCGGGGCTGCTCTTCGGCGCGGAGCCCCTCATGCGCGCCTGCCTGCGGGACAGTGAAGCTGTGCGGGCCCTGCTCGATTTTACCTTTGAACTCATCAAGGCCTGCTCCGAAGAAATCATAGCCCTTGGCATAGGCGTGGGCGGGCTTGCCGATCCCTCGTCTTCCGGGGACATGATCTCCCGGAAAGTCTTTGAGGAATTTTCCCTGCCCTACCTCAGAAAAGTATACGACTGGTACCGCTCCAGGGGGCTGATCACGACCCTGCATATCTGCGGCGATATTGCCGACCGGCTCGATCTGATTCCCGAAACAGGGGCGCAGATTCTTTCCCTCGATTACAAGGTGAGCATGAAAAGGGCGGCGGAACTGCTCGGCGGCAAAGTTGTCATAGGCGGGAACGCCGATCCCGTGGGGGTCATCATGATGGGCGACGGGGAAACTGTGCGGAAGGCCTATCTCGATATTTTTGAGCAGGTTGAAGGCGTCCCCTACGTACTCATGGCGGGCTGCGGCATTCCGGGCGGTACGCCTCTTTCCAATATTGAGGTGATGCGGGACCTCGCCTACGCCACGGTTCCGCATTACCGCCGGTAATACGCAGATGGCGGCCTTCAAAAGAATCGGCGTTTTTGCCATAGCCCTGGGGAACCTCACCCGCCGGCGCTACCGGACCCTGAGCCTCGCCCTGCTCATCGCCCTCCTGTCCTTTGTGCTGTCCGGGGGATCCCTCCTGGCCTTCAGCCTGATCAACGGCGTGCGGAGTATGTCAAACCGGCTGGGGGCGGACGTACTCCTCGTCCCGCGGGGCTATGAACAGACCGTTACCGGGGCCCTCCTGCGGGGCGAGCCCAGCGCCTTTTACTTTGACGGCGATCTTGCCGCCCGGCTGATGGCGGAAGCGGGCATTGAAAAGGCCTCCCCCCAAATATTCATCGCCAGCTTTGATTCCCCCCACTGCTCGCTGCCCATTCAGATCATAGGGTTCGAGCCGGCCACGGATTTCCTCATCCAGCCCTGGCTCTCCAAAAAACTCCCCCAGGGCCTCCCCGACGGGGAGGTAGTGGTGGGTTCCGGCATTTCCGCCTCCGCCGGGGAAAAGCTGATGTTTTTCAACCACGCCTACCGGGTCGCGGCGCGGCTGGAACGTACCGGCATGGGCTTTGACACCTCGGTGTTCATGAACCGGCGCACCGTGGAGACCGCCTACGGGGATTACCTTTCCGTCGGCGGCGAGCCCATACCCAACGGCTCCGGGGCGGTATCCTCCATAGCGGTAAAGGTACAGGCCGGATTCCCGGTGGAAGACTTTACCCGGAGCATACGCTACGGCTACCGGACCGAGGGGGTGGGGGTGATCCTCCCCCAGAGCATGATTGGCAGCATCTCCCGGAATCTCAACCTGCTGATCGCCGTGATAGTCACGCTGGTTGCCTTCCTGTGGCTCCTCTCCGTGGCGGTGCTGGCGATAGTGTTTATGGTAACGCTGAACGAGCGCAAACGGGAATTCGGCATCTTCCGCGCTCTGGGCGCCGATCAGCAGAGGCTCCGCGCCATCATCCTGACCGAAGCCTCCCTCCTCAGCCTCCTGGGATCCCTCAGCGGGGCGGCGCTCCTCTGCATCCTCTTCTTCCCCTTCAGCCCCCTCATCGCCCTGAGCGTGACCATGCCCTACCTCCTGCCCGCTCCGGGGGCGCTGGCCCTTCTTCTGGGCGGCGGGGTTTTCGCTTCCTTCATCACCGGCCCCGTAGCCTCCCTCAGGGCGGCCCGCAACATAGGGCGCCTCACCAGGCTCGGCCTAATCCGGGAGGGCGCGTGATGCTCCTGGAATTTACCTCCCTCCGCCGGGAATACCAGCGGGAAGGCCAAGCGGAAGGCAGCGTCTTTGCCGCCGTTGACCGGGCCGGCGCGGCGCTGGAGGCCGGGGACTTTGCCTGCGTCTCCGGCCTCTCGGGCAGCGGGAAAAGCACTTTGCTCAATATGCTTGCCGGACTCCTGCCGCCCAGCTCCGGGGAAATCATCTTCGAAGGCCGGCGCTTCAGCGGAATGAACGACCGGGAACTGTCACTGCTGCGTAACACACGCATCGGCTACATCCCCCAGGGGCACAGCATACTCTGGAATTTCACGGTCCTCGACAACATCCGCCTGCCCTTCTTCCTGCAAAAACGCCCCGGCGACCCCACGGGCCGGGCGCTGCGCCTCCTCGAACAAATGGGCGCGGGCCGCCTGTCCAACACCTACCCCGGCAGCCTCTCCGGGGGCGAACTCCGGCGGGTCTCCATAGCCCGCGGCCTCATCAACGAACCGGCGCTCCTCATTGCCGACGAGCCGACCGGCGACCTCGATCCGGGCAACGCGGCGGGCATCATGGAACTCTTTGCCGGCGCAGCGCGGGACGGCATGACGGTACTCCTCGTAACCCACGACCCGGCCCTGGCCCGCTACGGGAACCGGCGCTTCCTCATGGAGCGCGGCGTACTGACAGAATCATGAAGAAAGGGAAGGAAAAGGGGGCCGAGCCCCCTGCGCTCCAAAGGTTTTGGCTGCGCCAAAACGCTTTTCCGCTACCCCCGTGCGGGGCTCAAGAACCCGCTTCGCGGGGGAGCCGCAACGCCCCGCCCCTTCCCCGGAGTTTGCGCCCTGCGCAAACTCCCAAGCTGAAGCCGCTTCGCGGCTTCAGCAGCAACGCACCCCATCCCAGACTACAAGCTAAACTTGACCCACAAATAAGAATTTATAACAACGAAGAGCACTTTTCCGCACCATCTTGCTTCCTTCGTGTCCTTTGTGCCCTTGGCGGTTAAATTCTTAAGGATTCTGTGAGTCAAGTTTAGACTACAAGGAGTGTAGAGAATATGTTGGTTGAAAATCTAACCCAGCTTATAGGCGGCACACCCTTACTGCGCCCCAAAGGATTCTTGAAGCAGGGCCGGTATTACGGCGACCTGCTGCTGAAACTTGAATACCTTAACCCCCTGGGCAGCGTCAAGGACCGCATCGGCTACGCCATGATCGCCGATGCGGAACTGGCCGGAAAATTAAAGCCCGCTTCGGTACTCATCGAGCCCACCAGCGGCAACACCGGCATAGCCCTTGCCTTTGTGGCGGCCTCAAAGGGATACCGGCTGATCCTTACCATGCCCGAAACCATGAGCCTTGAGCGGCGCAACCTGCTCGGCGCATTGGGGGCGGAACTGGTACTGACCCCCGGCGCGGAAGGCATGAGGGGCGCCATACGCAGGGCGGAGGAGCTGCGGGACTCCATCCCCGGCGCGATTATCCTGCAGCAGTTCAACAACCCGGCCAATCCGGCCATACACAAGGCGACCACCGCCGAGGAAATCTGGCGGGACTCAGGCGGCAGGGTAGACGTGCTCGTGGCCGGCGTAGGCACCGGGGGAACCATTACCGGCGCCGGGGAGGGCCTGCGCGACAGAAACCCGGCGCTGCGCATCGTCGCCGTGGAGCCCAAAGATTCCCCCGTGCTCTCCGGCGGGAAACCGGGCCCCCACGCGATTCAGGGCATAGGCGCGGGTTTTGTGCCCGGCGTGCTCAACCGGGACATCATAGACGAAGTGATCGCCGTGGAAACGGAGGACGCGATAAAGGCGGCCCGGGAACTTGCCCGCACCGAGGGCCTTTTGGCGGGCTTTTCCTCCGGGGCCGTTACCCATGCCGCCGCCCTAATCGCCGGCCGGGCGGAAAACGCCGGCAAGACCGTGGTAGCGATACTGCCGGATACCGGGGAACGCTACCTTTCCACCGCGCTTTTCAGCCAGGGCTAGGGGAAAAACATGGAAAAAATCATACAAAAACTATCGGCCCTGAACAACAGGCTCATGAACATCTACCTGCTGGTTCTCTTTATCATACTATGGCAGCTTGCCCCTTCCCTGGGCTGGGTTAATCCGGTATTCATCCCGGCCTTTTCTACCATCCTGGGGGAAGCCGCGGAAATTACTCCCCCCGTAGTGCTTCTGCACGTTGGGTACAGCCTCAGACGGGTGCTTACAGGAATGCTTTTTTGCATAGCCGCGGCCCTGCCCCTGGGCTTTATCCTGGGCGGCGCGCTACCCCGCGTAGCGGTGGTGCTGCGGGCGCTGATGAATTTCCTTTCCCAGATACCGCCCTATATCTTATACGCCGTCATAGCCATTGTGGCGGGGCCGGGGGAGCAGGCCATCACCTTTGTCATCGTCTGGTCCGCCTTTTGGCCGGTGCTGTTTACCACCATTCAGGGGGTGAGCGAGATAGACCCGCGCCTCATCCGCTGCGCCCGCTCCATGAACGCCGGTAATATTCTGGTGTTCCGCAAGGTGGTGCTCCCCGCGGTATTTCCCAACCTCATGCGCGGCCTCCGGCAGGGCATGACCATGGGCTTCCTCATGCTCATCGGCGCGGAAAGCATGGGCGCCCAGTCCGGCATAGGCTGGCTCATCCACAACGCCCAGGTCATGGGCTACGTCAACCGGGTGTATCTCGGCGCGTTACTTTCGGCGCTCATCGGCTTCCTGCTCAACTTTGTCATGGGCTTCATCGAGAAAAAACTTGTCGTCTGGAAGGAGGTCCCGGAACATGAAAAAGCCGCGGCTTAACCATGATTCTTCCCTTGGCCAAAACCGGGAATGGATAAAAAACACGCTCCTTTCGCTCATCCCCATAGCGCTCTTCTTCCTCTTTTGGCAGGCCGCCTCCTACCAAATTCCCCGGGGCGTACTCTCGTCCCCCGCCCGCATTGCCCGGGGGATGTACAGGGCCTTCACCGATCCCAAAGGTGAAATCCTGAAACATACCCTCATCAGCCTGGAACACATAGGCCTCGGGTTTTTACTGGCGGGCATCGTGGGGGCGGCCTTCGGCTTCCTGCTCGGCACCTTCTTCAAACCCCTGGAGCGGCTCTTTATCCCCTTCTTTCACGTGTGCGAAAAACTCAACCCCTTCGCCATTGTCCCGGTCTTCATGTTCCTCTTCGGGATAGGCCGGGAACAAAAAATCGCCGTCGTGTTCTGGGCCTGCGTCTGGCCGGTGCTGTTCAACATACAGGAAGCCGCAAAAAGCGTGGACCTCCAGCTGATCCGGGCCGCCCGTGCCATGGGAGCGGGGCGCCTGAAACTCTTCAGCGCCGTGATCCTGCCCTGCACCCTGCCCAGCATCTTTACCGGCTTCCGGCTCGCAATCCGTGTCGCCTTCTTCATGATCGTCATGTCCGAGCTGCTGGGCGCTTCAAGCGGCCTCGGCTGGTACTATATGCAGCAAACCTACAAGTACAAACTGGACCTCATGTACGGCTCCATCCTCTACATCACGGTACTAACCATAACGGCCAGCTTCCTGCTGGGCCTGCTGGAAAAACACTTTCTGGCCTGGAAACAAAAAACCTTTCAGTGAAGCAAGAGGGGGATAAGACAGGAGGGGGCCGGGCCCCATATGCGTACATTTAAGCAAGAAATCAACCACTTTTCCGCCAGCTTTAAAGGAAAAGTAGACCACACTTTTCCGCTA
>JAISQV010000138.1 GCA_031273985.1 Spirochaetaceae bacterium
ACGATATACAAAGTGCGCAATTCAACCTTTTCTCCCGTGAAGACTGGTGATCCGGGGAGAAATCTGGTGGGCGGAATTGCCTTATCTGATCCTCCAAGCAGGATAAACGCATAGATATAGGATTATCCGCAAAAGAAAAAAATGAAGAAAAAAACCGCCAAGTCGAAGAAGTCGAATAATTAACCACGACGTAACACAACGTTTTGCTTTAATCTCCTTCTTCCTTTGTGTACTTCGTGCCCTTCGTGGTTATCCCCTTCTCCTTCTCCCTTCGTGCCGTTCGTTATAGTTCGTGGTTAATTTTTTCCTCCCTTTGTGCCCTTCGTGGTTATAAATCTTATCCGTATTTACGGGTCAAGTTGATCCCTCAGCCGGTCATCTCCGCCCGGCGGTCCCGCACCCGCGCAAGCCAGGTCCCGAGGGCCCCGGCGTCCTCCCCGGCGATGAGGGCCTTCAGCGCGCCGAGGCTCCCCTCGAACTGCCCTATCCTGTCCAGAAGCGCCTCCCGGTTCTCCAGGAAAAGCTCCGTCCACATGGGAACATTGAGCATGGCGATACGGGTCAGGTCCTCAAAGCTTCCTCCGCCGAAGCGCGTGATGGAGGTGTCGGCCTCGCAGTCAATGAGGGCCGCGGCAATCACATGACAGAGCTGGCTGGTAAAAGCTATTTTCCTGTCGTGCTCCTCCGCGGTAGTAACCGTAATCCTGCCGAAACCCATGCGCTGAATAAGACCCTTCAGATACGCCAGATTTTCCTCCCTGTTCCGCTTCAGGGGGGTGAGGATATAATTTTTCCCCTGAAAATCACACTTCCGCGCCTGGGCGTAGCCCCCCCGCTCGGAGCCCGCCATGGGGTGGCCGGGAATAAAGTCCAGGTCCTCCCGCAGCGTTACTTCCATGCTGCTCACGATGTTTCCCTTCACCCCGGCAATGTCCGTGATAAGGGCGCCGCGTTTAAAGCTTCCCATGCAGTTTTCCATAAACCTGAGCAGCGCCGAGGGGTTTATGCAGAGGTAGACGAGGTCGCAGCGGCCCAGCATGGCCTCCGCCCCGGCAAAGCCCTCGTGAATAACGCCGTCGGCCAGGGCCCCGGCGAGGGCGCCGGCGTCGGGATCGCAGGCCAGTATGCGTGCCGGGGCCAGCTTCCCCAGGGCCATGGCCACAGCCCCCCCCATGATGCCCATGCCCACGATCCCCACGGTGGCTTCTTCTATGGGCTTCACGACAGTGTTTTCCCCTCAAATTCCGCGTAGCGCCGCAGACTCCCCATCAGGGAAGAAAAATCCTCCGGCGTAACGGACTGCTCCCCGTCGCAGAGCGCCTTTTCGGGATTGTTGTGCACCTCGATGATCAGCCCGTCCGCGCCGGCGGCCATGGCGGCTTTGGCCATGGAGGGGACCATCCATGCAAGCCCCGTGGCGTGGCTGGGATCCACGATCACCGGAAGGTGGGTCTGCCTCTTCAGGGCCGGCACCGCCGAAATGTCAAGCGTGTTCCGCGTGTAACTGTCGAAGGTGCGGATCCCCCGCTCGCAGAGAATGATTCTGTCGTTCCCCCCGGCCATGATATACTCCGCCGCCATCAATAACTCCGTGATGGTGGAGGCCAGCCCCCGCTTGAGGAGTATGGGCTTCCTGCAGCGCCCCAGCTCCCTGAGCAGCGTAAAATTCTGCATATTCCGGGCGCCTATCTGAATCACGTCCACCCCGTCAAAAACCTCAAGCTGGTGAATGGCCATGAGTTCCGTCACCACCGGAAGCCCCGTTTCCTTCCGGGCCTCCAGCAGCAGGTCCAGCCCCTCGCAGCCCAGCCCCTGAAAACTGTAGGGGCTCGTCCGGGGCTTAAAGGCCCCGCCCCGCAGGAAACCCGCCCCCGCCTCCTTCACTGCCCTGGCCACGGCGACAATCTGGTCCCGATTTTCCACGGAGCAGGGCCCCGCGATGATCGCCGCGCAGCCCGCCCCGATGGAGCGCAGCACCCCGTCCGGGCCCTCAACATCGATGCGGGTATCCTCCGGGCGGAACATACGGTTGGCCCGCTTGTAGGGCTCCTGCACCCGGAGCACCTTTTCCACCAGGTGATGCGCCAGAAGCCCCTCCTGGTCTATCCCCGTGGTATCTCCCACCAGGCCCAGCACCGTCTGGGACGCGCCCCGGGAAAGGTGAATCTTCACCCCCCGCCTCTCCAGCTCCACAGTGAAGGCATCCACTTCCCCTCCGGCGACGCCCTGTTTCAGCACCACAATCATGATCATTCCTCCTTGACTTAAGCTTTCGCCGCCTTCCACGGCCGCACCCGTCCGGCGCGGGTATGACGATGCCCCCTGATGCGGGGTAGCGCCGTTACAATAAAAAAAGGGCTCCCAAGGCGGAACGCCCCGGAAGCCCCAAAACACCGTTTTAGCCGGTTCAGCGCATAAAGCGGGCCGGCGGGACTCCTCGGGGCGGGGCATAAAAGTAGTAATAATAGAAGTATTCGCCGGCCATGGCGGGCCGGTTAAGCGCCGGAACGCCGGAACATCCGGCGGATTTTCTCAAATGCATCATTTCTCCCTTGCCGCGTTTCCGGCATATCAGGCGCCGAGCAGAATCGAACTGCTGCATAACGGTTTTGCAGACCGCTCCCTTACCGCTTGGGTACGGCGCCGTAAGCACCGGGCGAACCCGTGTAATTTGAGGCGGTTCCAAAACTAACCAGGTTTTGGAACCGCCTCATCTAACTTACTGAAAAGCCCGC
>JAISQV010000161.1 GCA_031273985.1 Spirochaetaceae bacterium
GGGAGGTTAGCGCCGAAATTGACCGTATCGCCGCCGGTATCGAGGCCCGTCACAAGGTAACGGTGCGCCGGGAGGTTCTTCAGTCGGTAGAATCGAAGGCCACCCCGCAGGACGCCCCGTTGGTGGGGCTCCTGGCCTCGGCCATTGGGGAGGTCTACGGGGTAGAGACCCGGCCCGTAGGCATAGGCGGGGGAACCGTGGCGGCCTGCCTCAGAAACGCGGGCATTCAGGCGGCGGTGTGGTCCCGGCTCTGCGAGACCGCCCACCAGCCCAACGAGTACGCGCTGATCGCCAATATTCTGGGGGACGCCAAGGTGATGGCAGCCCTGATGCTTGCCGGGGCTTGAGGCGGGGCATCGAATCCATACATCCATACAACCAAGACGCTTCGCGGAGGTTCACGCTCTATGAGAAAATTATACGGTCTTGCAGCATTGATCATACTGATCTCCGGGCTTTCCGCGGAGGAAAACCCGGTGAAACAGGGATTTGATTTATCCGCGGGAACTTCATTCGGCTTGCTGAACGGCAGGGCTGATGAAATTGTCTACCGGGCCGAGGGCTCCGATACCAAATTAAGTGAATTACGCTGGTATTTTACGCCCCTGATCTATGTCGGCGCGGAGCTGGAATTGGGCTGGCGGAGCCCCCGGAGCTGGGGCCTTTTTGCGGAGGCCTCCTTCAAGTACGGCTTTCCGGGTGAAACCGGCGCCATGGAAGACAGGGATTGGGTACACTCGGATTATGCTGAATTTTTGACGCATTATTCCGTCCATAATAACACGACGGAAAAGGCGGCCCTGATCGACGCCGGCCTGGGCGCATCGTTTCAAATCCTGAATAACTTCCTGCTCAAAACCTACGTTTCCTATAGTTATATGCTTTTTTCGTGGAGCGCGAAGGGCGGATCCTTTTTATACCCCGAATCTGCCGGCGGCCACGTTTATTATCTGCCTGACAATAACGGCAAGGCTGTTGAGGTGGGCACTTATGAGCAGGCCTGGAATATTGTTTCCCCCGGCGTCTCTTTCTCCGGGGGCATCAGCCGGTATTTTCACTTTGAGCTTTCCCTCAGGGCAAGCCCCTTCATTTGGTGCAGCACCACGGATGATCATATCCAGCGCGGCCTGCTCATTACAGGCAGGGCCGGCGGCGGGTTGTATATTGATTCGGGCTTAGTGCTTTCATTTATGCCGCGGGATTACCTTGTCCTGTCGCTTTCCGCCGCCTATAGAAACATAAGCCGGACCAGGGGGGACGGGGTGTACAGCGGGAACGAAGTGTACGATGACTACGGCACCTATTCTGTAAGGCATAAAAACATACTGGGCGCGGGCTACCGGGCCTTTGATGTCGGCCTTAGCGCGGAGTTCAGGGTTTTTTAAGGGTCTGGGGCCGGCGCTGCGCCTCAAGGCCGCCGGGCCGCGCTATTCCTCCTCCCCTTCGGGGGGCCTTACGGCGGGGGCGTCGAAGTCCTCCACGGGGGCGGGGCGCGGCCCGGAAAAATCCTCTTCCAGGGGATTGTCCCCCGGATAGCGATCGGGGATGAGGAGGTGCAGGTACTCCTCGTCAAAGAGGGCGGCCAGCTCCCCGGCCATGGAGCGGGTGAAGTAGAGTACCATGTGCGGGGAAGAAACCTTGTTGGAGGTCTGAGGCTCCCGCACATCTTCGGTCTTGCGCTGGGTTACCGTAAAGTAGGGGGTTCCGCTCTTGAAGTTGTAGCCCAGATCCACCAGGGGGAAGCCCTGATATTCTGCGGTGATGCTGAAAAACCGCCATTCAGTTTTTCCGTTCAGCGTTGCATAGGCCCGCCCCATGCGGGTAGTGCTGCTTCTGGGCAGATTCCGGGCGGCATAGTCCGCCTCGTATTGGGTGAGGGCCCGGATAAAGGCTTCGCGCATACGGCGGGTCCAGAATTGGCGGAACCGCGATGACTGTACGCTCAGTTCCAGGGTAACCGCATCGGTTCGGGGGTGGTACAGCACCGGGACTTGCAGGAGAGTCACTTCGTCCGAAAAAAGCCTGATGATCCCTACATCCAGCGTCCCCAGGGGAATGGGGTCCAGGTTGGCCACCATGATGTCCGCCTGATAGGGCAGCGTCGTCGTGGCGCAGGCCCCCGCGCTGAGCGCCGCCCCAAGGAGGAGGCAAAGAATCTTTCCGCATTTCAGTCTCATGGGGGAATCGTAGCACGACCGGGGCCGCCCGGCAAGGGGAACCGGCTAAAAATAACCGGATGAACAAGGCCGCGCCGTAACACGTTCACGGAACTTGTCCATCCGGTTCAAGAATGGAGGGTGCTATTTTTAACTACAGCAACCGCAACGGAGGAGGACCTTACGCAGGGAGAGGTACGAGGCGTAATCCGGAAAAACAGCCCCAGCCGACGGCAGCGGCGTCTTTTCCGTCCCCAACCATTGATGTGAGTTAAATCTAACAAATTTGAAAAATAATGTAAAGAGATTCTAACAATTATTTTCAAAAAAAAATCGATTTTTGGCGTTTTCCGGCCCGGCGCCGTCCCTGAAGGCTGATCCCTATGTCATTATTAAAGATGTGTATTTAGGCGGCTATTTTTGGGGGGAGAAGGCCGGGCCGGGCAGGAGGCGGAGCCTTGCGGTTTTCAGCTTGGGATGGGGGGCGTTGCGGGGGGCCGCGGCGCACTCCTCCGCCTAAAGACGGAGGGTACTTTATGGTACATGGGAAATTTATGTGCGCCGGAGCAGGTCAAATTTTCCCGTAGACAGCCTGCGGCTGCCCATCGTGCTCCCCCCGCAGAGGGGGTAGCGGAAGACCCCGCAGGGCCGCAGGCCCGAGGAGGCTGGAGCGTAGGGGGAGACTTCCCCCTCCTGATCGATTAAAATAGAAGTATGAATGAAACAATAGACCGTATCCGGGCAAAAGAGGCTTTCATCATTGATATGGATGGCGTTGTCTACCACGGGAACCGGCTGCTGCGGGGAGCAGCGGAATTTGTGGATTGGCTTGCCAAAAACGGCAAGGCCTTTCTGTTCTTGACCAATTCCAGCGAGCGGTCGCCGCTGGAACTTTCGCAGAAGCTCTCCCGCCTGGGGATTCAGGTGGACCCGGAGCATTTTTATACCAGCGCGCTGGCCACGGCGGCGTTTTTGTCCACCCAGCGGCCCGGCGGTTCGGTTTACGTGATTGGCGAGCCGGGCCTGATCCAGGCGCTCTACGACGCGGGGTTTACCATGAACAATGTGAATCCCGATTATGTGGTGGTGGGGGAGGGGAGGGGTTACAGCCTTGAGACCCTGGAGCGGGCGGTGAAGCTGGTGCGGGCCGGGGCGCGGCTTATAGGCACCAACCCGGACCTGACGGGGCCCTCGGAGGGCGGCATCGTCCCCGCCTGCGGCTCCCTGGTTGCGCCGATTGAGCTTGCCGGGGAGGTGAAGGCCTACTTTGTGGGGAAGCCCAACCCCCTGATAATGCGCCACGGCCTCCGGCGGCTCAACTCCCACCGGGAGAATACCGCCATCATCGGGGACCGGATGGACACGGACATAGTCGCCGGGGTGGAGTCCGAGATTGACACGGTGCTGGTGCTCTCCGGGGTTACCGCCCTGGAGGATGTCCCCCG
>JAISQV010000168.1 GCA_031273985.1 Spirochaetaceae bacterium
ACCGTGGTAAAGGCCGCGATGATGATGATGAAGATGGGTATCCGCACCGATTCGGGGATGAGCTTCCTGAAAACGCCTATCACTATCTCCGACATGAGGAGCACGAAGGTCATGGAGAGCCCCATGCCTATGCCGTTTGCCACGGCGGTGGTTACCGCCAAAGAGGAGCAGAGCCCTATCATCAATACCAGGAGCGGATTCTCCCGCACAATACCATTGGTAAATACCTTGAAATAGTTCATTCGTTACCTCCCTCCTGGGCCAGGCCGTTTTCGGCCGGGCCGTCCCCGGCCAGGTAGGCTGCGCCGGCCAGGCCCGCGGCCTTCACCGTATCCGAGACGCCCCGGCTTGTTATGGTGGCGGCGGTGATGGCGATAATGTCGTTCTTGGGGACGAAGGGATCCGTTACCGGTTTGCCCGCATACTGCCCCATGAAGGTTACTCCCGCCGGCTTGTTCACATAGTAGCCCGGCGACGCTGCATTAGCCCCCAGGCCCGGCGTTTCGGCGTGTTCCAGAATCTTGGCCCCGCTGATCGTCCCGGCGGCGTCCACGCCCACCAGCACGGTAAGGGCGCCGTTAAAACCAATCCCCTCGGCCCGTATGGCGACGCCCAGGGTTTCACCGGCCCTTTGGATCTCGTACTCGCTGCCGAATTTTACCGCCGGAGCATCACTGTTTATGGTTCCGGTAATTTCGACGAAGTCTTCCGCCTCCGGGAAGAGTTCCCGCAGGGCCGACTCCAGATCCGCCTGACTGCGGACGGCGATGGTTTTCGCGGTGCCCGCATAGACAAAGGCCAGCCCCACACAGGCCGCGGTGGCAAAGGCGGCCAAAACCACGCCGAGCTTCAACATCTCTCCGATTTTCATTAAGCCGCCCCCTTCTTGGCTACAAAGCCGTATTTCTTCTGGAGGAATCTGTTCAGAAAGGGCACCGCCGCATTCATGATCAGGATGCCGTAACTCGTACCTTCGGGATACGCGCCGAATTTGCGGATCAGCATGGTGATGACCCCGGCGCCGAAGCCGAAGATCAGCTTGCCCGCCGGGGTAACCGGGGCGGAAACATAGTCGGTGATCATGAAGACCGCGCCGAAGATCAGCCCCCCGGAAAGCAGGGCAAAGAGCGGGTCCAGCCCCAGGATCAGCGACGTGAGCACCGCCCCCGCCGCCATGGAGGCCGGCGCCCGCCAGTCTATCGTTTTGGTGATGAGGAGGAACACGCAGCCGGCCAGGATCAACAGGATCGACGTTTCGCCGGTGCTGCCCCCGTGGTTCCCTATGAACAGGGTCTTGATCGTGTCCCAGTAATCGGCGGAGGCGGCCAGGCCGAGGCCGGCGAAGTTACGCCCCACATCGGCCACGGCGCCGCCGGTTTTCAGAATGCCCAGCGGCGTTGCTCCGGTGAGGGCCTCCGTCACCGCCCCCCGGGGTACGGCCCAGGTGGTGATCGCCGCGGGAAAACTCATGATCAGGAAGGCCCGCCCTATCAGCGCCGGGTTAAACACATTGGCCCCGAGGCCGCCGAAGAATTCCTTGGCCACCACAACGGCGAAGGCGGAACCCAGGGCGGTCATCCAGAGGGGCGTGGCCGGCGGGATCACCAGCGCCAGGAGCAGGCCCGTCACCGCCGCGGAAAGATCCCCCGTCCGTATATCCTGCCGGGTAATGTAGCGGAACAGCGTTTCCGCCGCCATTGCCGCGGCAACGGAAACCAGCACATTCGCCAGGGCGGGGACGCCGAAGATCACAATGCCGTAGATAGTCGCCGGCGCCAGGGCTATGAGCACATTGCACATCAGGGACCGGGCGTTCACCGGCGAGGCGATATGGGGGCTGGACTGAAGCAGTACCAGCGTAGTCTTATCGTTTTCTGCCATGAAGGTACTCCTTGTTATTTGGCTTCCGCCGGGGCGGCTTCCGCTTTTGCCTTGGCCGCTTCTTCCGCCGCCTTCTTGCGGGCCGCTTCCTGGGCCTGCCGCGTCCGCAGCCTGAACTTGCCCACCCGGAACCGCTGAACCAGCCGAATCCGCGCCGGACAGATAAAGGTGCAGGCGCCGCACTCTATACAGTCCATGAGCCCGCAGCGCAGCGCGTCATCCAAATCCCCCGCTTCCAGGGCGTTGTTCATCAAGACCGGGGAAAGCCTCATGGGGCAGTTCCTCAGACAGCGCCCGCAGCGTATACAGGGCCCCTCCGCGTCCGCGTAGGTCTCCGCCGCGTCCATGAAGACAATGCCGGAGGTGTTCTTCTGAATGGGAATCGCGGCGGTGGGCACCGCCGTGCCCATCATGGGCCCGCCGAACAGAATCTTCCGCACCCTGCCGTAATCAATATCCATAAAATCCGCGGGCAGGTCCGTCAGGATGGTCCCTATGGGGGCGTAAATATTCTTGGGCGTCCTGCACGCGCTGCCGGACACGGTGAGCCCCCGCTCGATCAGCGGCTTCCCCAGCGTAACCGCCTCGGCTATGGCCGCCAGGGTGCCCACATTGCAGACCACGCAGCCCGCGTCCGCGGGAAGCGCGCCGGAGGGCACCTCCCGTCCGGTGGCGGCGGTGATCAGCATCTTCTCCCCCCCCTGGGGGTAGCGGGTCTTGCAGAGTACCACCTCTATGGTTCCCTGATGCGGCGTCTGGGCTATGACCTCCTCGATCCGGGGGAGCAGGGCGGCCTTGTTATCTTCCATACCGATGATCCCCCGGCTTACCCCGACTATCTTCATCACGATGGACAGCCCCTGAATCAGGAGCGCCGTCTTTTCCTGAAGCAGCGCCTCGTCGGTGGTCAGATAGGGCTCGCACTCCGCGGCGTTGGCTATCACCGTGTCCACCGGCTTGTTAGGGGCCAGCTTCACATGGGCCGGAAAACCCGCGCCGCCCATACCGACTATCCCCGCTTCCCGGATCCGCGCCAGGGCGTCCTCTTTGGAAACCGTCTCTATATCCAGGGGCGGAAGAAAATCATCCTCCCCGGACGCCGCCTCGGGGTCCGCCTCAATCACGATACAGGGCCCCTCGCTCAGATTCGACTGAGTCCGGGTCTCTATCTTCGTTACCACCCCGGCGATGGAAGCGTGAACCGGCACCGTCATGATGCCCGGCGCGGCCCCGTCGGCGATCTTCTGGCCCCGCCTGACCCTGTCGCCCACGGCAACCAGGCTCTTGTTTGGCGCGCCTCCCTGGTTGATGGGGATCACCACCTGTTTGGGCGCCGGAACCGTCTCCACGGCCTTGCCCTCGGTAGCGTGCTTGTGGGTGGGTACCCGCAGCCCCCGCTTGAATGTTTTTACCGCCATTCCCAGCCTCTCCTTCTCAGTATGCGGTTTCCGGCGGCCCGCCACATCGGCGGTCTTCGTGCGTGGTATACTGTTGAAAACAAACCAAGACCGCCCCGGCCCCCGGATTTGACACGATTCATAACTCTATTGATTATTGAAAAGCCCGTCAATAGGTAGGAAAAATGCGCAATAATCTGTAAAAAACGATCAATTTTCCTGCCGCCGCCTTCTACATTTTGCAGGAAGAGCGGAGCGCGGTTCCGGGCGCATCCTTCAATCGAGCGTAGTGTCGGGCAGAAGAATCAGGGCGCATCCCCGGCCCGGAACGGGCCGGGGACCGGGCTATCCGCTCCAATCCTTATCTGCCCTGCGGGACAGATAAGGATTTCCGCTTCTATCCCTTGCGCGAAGATTCGCTCAGCGCGGCCTTTCCCCGCATGAAGAGGCATACCGCCCTGCCGGTTACTACAACCCGGAGCAACATTATGCACAAAATGAGCGTAATGAGCGGGAATTTAAAGATAAAAAGCCACGGATTATGCTGATGTAACGGATTTTAGAGCGTGATTCCTTTTTGATTCGGGTAATTTGCAGGCAAAAATTTTTATATGCGCTGCCCCTGGAATACATTTCGCTGATTTGCTTGACAACGGATACTTTTATGCTGTATGGTGCAACGAGTAGTTCCCAGTACCATCGGAGGTGAGCCAGATGAAGTTAAAATTCAGGCTAAGTATTATTGTTATTTCCATTGTTATTGCCGTTGTGGGCGGGCTCTCCGTCCTCATCCTGAGCCAGGCATCGTCCATCATCATGAACGCCGCCGTTGAAAGCGTCGAGCGCCTCGCCCATCAGCAGGCCTCCTACTGGCAGGGCCGGGAAGAAGGCTACCTCCGGGTGGCCATGGTAACGGCGGGTTTCATGAACGCGTATGAAGGTACCGAGCCGGAACGCCGGAGGCAGCGCTTCGATCAATTCATGGAGGCGACCCTCGAGGCGGAGCCGAATCTGGTGGGCATCTTTGCCGTCTTTAAGCCCAATGTGCTGGACGGCCTGGACTCCCAGTTCCGGGGGGTTCCCGGCTCCACCGCCGAGGGGGTCTACGCGCCCTGGTTCACCCGGCAGTCCGGGCGTATAGAGCACCTCACCTACGCCAATGTCGCCGCCGCCCAGAGCATCCTCAACGGCCCCAACGCCCGGCAGCAGCAGGTAACGAATCCTGAATCGCAGATGGTGAACGGCGTCCCCACCTACGTCTTCCGTGTCGCCGTGCCTGTCTTCAACCGTTCCAACGAGGTCATAGGCCTCGCGGGGGTCAACATCAGGGTTGACGCGGTGCAGGGCATCGTGGAGCAGCTCATCAGGGATAACGCGGATATTGCGGCGGCGGCGGTCTACTCCGATGACGGCACCATTCTGGGCAGCTACGACAAGGACCGCATAGGCAAGAACCTGGTCGACGCGGATCAGAGCCTCTTCGCCGGCGCCACGACTGAGGCGTCCCAGGCGGTGAAGGCGGGGAATATCTTTAAGACCCGGCAGTTTTCATCGGTGCTCAATACCAACCTCGAAATTGTCCTGTTTCCCTTCACGATTGGGGATAGCGGCGCGTCGTGGTCCGTCATGATAGGCACGCCCGAAGATGTCATCCTCAGCGGGATTAACCGCCTGACCCGGATAGTCATCATCATTGCGATCATTGTGGCCATTGTGGTGGCGCTGATCGTCTACTTTGTGCTGTCCGCCACAACCAAACCCATCGTGAATGTGTCCCTCACCTTGAAGGACATATCCGAAGGCGAGGGAGACCTGACCAAGACGGTAAACGTCAACTCCAAGGATGAAATAGGCGATCTTGCCCGGTACTTCAACAAGACTCTGGAGAAGATCAAGGATCTGGTGATCACCATCAAGAACCAGGCGGTGGCCCTGTTCGACATAGGCAACGAGCTCGCCAGCAACATGACGGAGACCGCCGCGGCGATCAACGAGATCACCGCCAACATCCAGAGCATCAAGGGCCGGGTGATCAACCAGAGCGCCAGCGTAACGGAAACCAACGCCACCATGGAGCAGATCACCGTCAACATCGATAAACTCAACGGCCATGTGGAGAACCAGACTTCCAGCGTGGCAAAGTCTTCCAGCGCCATCGAAGAGATGATAGCCAACATCAATTCTGTTACCGGCACGCTGAACAAGAATGCCCAGAATGTGCAGGAGCTGCTTGAGGCCAGCGATGTGGGCAGGACGGGCCTGCAGGAAGTGGCCACGGATATTCAGGAAATAGCCCGTGAGTCCGAGGGCCTTCTGGAGATCAACTCCGTGATGGAGAATATTGCCAGCCAGACCAACCTGCTTTCCATGAACGCCGCCATCGAAGCGGCCCACGCCGGGGAGGCGGGGAAGGGCTTCGCCGTGGTGGCCGACGAGATACGCAAACTGGCGGAGTCCAGCGGCGAGCAGTCCAAGACGATCAGCTCGGTGCTCAAGAAGATCAAGGAGTCCATAGACAAGATATCCAAGTCCACGGACAATGTGCTCAACAAATTTGAGGCCATAGACAGCGGGGTCAAGACTGTTTCCGAGCAGACGGAGAATATTCGCAACGCCATGGAAGAGCAGAGTGTGGGAAGCCAGCAGATCCTGGAGGTAATAGGGCAGCTCAACGACATTACCCAGATGGTCAAGGGCGGCTCCGAGGAGATGCTTGAGGGCAGCAAGGAGGTCATTCAGGAGGGTAAGAACCTTGAAATGGCCACCCAGGAGATCACCAACGGCATGAACGAGATGGCCACCGGGGCGGATCAGATCAATGTCGCCGTCAGCCGGGTCAACGAAATCAGCGGCCAGAACAAGGAAAGCATCGATGTTCTGGTAAAGGAAGTTTCCCGCTTCAAGGTGGAATAACCCGCCGGGAACGAAGTTTTACTACCCCCGGAGCCCCTTCCAAAACCGCCGGTTTTGGAAGGGGCTCTTTTTTCCCGGACGGAAAAAAGACCAAGCGTTACACTTTGGTTTACTTTCCCTGTAGTCCATAGCGGATATGTTTTATACACGCGATTTCGGCCCGCTTGCCGCCCAGTGGTAGCGTTACTTTATCAGCATGGAGAGGGCGGCCTGGATCCATTCGCCGGCTTCCGCGGGGTAGCTGTCTTCGACCAGCAGAAAGTCAAAGAGGGCTTCCCGGAATTCGCCGGAATAGTAACAGGCCTGGCCCCGGTAGAAGCGGGCCCGGGCGGCGGCGGCGGGGCTTCGCGGCAGGGAGAGGTAGTGGTCCAGCTCGTCCCTGGCCTCCTCCCAGTCGCGGGCAAGGAAACTCCCCCGCACGATGATTCCGAGGCTGTAGTCCTCGCCGCCGCCGGGGGCCTCGTTCAGGTCCTGCCTGAAAGCCCGGGGACTCTTGTAGACCCTGCGGCCCTCCCCGCCGGGCGCGTAAGGCGCCTGGGCCGCCAGGGCTGCGGGACTCAGGGAAACGGGCTCCACCGCCGAGCCCAGGGGGGATACGGCGCTTACCGCGATCAGGGGCAGGGGCATGGAGCGGAGCTCCGGCGAATTCCGCAGCCCCACCCGCGCCCCCGAGGGAATCTCCACGGGTTCCGTGGTCGCATTGCGTCCGGGGCTTATCTCCAGCCTTCCGCCGCCCAGAAAGTCCGCCTCCGGGACCAGGGCGTAGTAGTAGGGAATCCCCGGCACCGGGTAGTCCGTGTAGGGCGAAACCGGGCCCCCGGCTATGATCACCGCATTGTCCAGGTCCGCCTGACGCCGTATGGGGGCGGCGCTGCGGAACAGAACCAGCGCCTCGCCGGAGTGCCGGAAGCGTATCTCCACGCCGTCCCCGCGAAGCGCCGCCTCCAGATCGTAGATCCCGCCGGGGGAAGGGGCCTCAGGGATCCGCTCCGCTTCCCGCCGGGCGAGGCTTCCGTTGTCCGGGGCCTCGACCTCCACGGAAATGGCGTTAATTTGGGGAAGAAACAGGTCGTTCCGCGCCCCGGGGGGCCGGCTGGCGCTGATAAAATAGTACCAGGTGCCGGACTCCTCCACCTCGTCAATGTAGGATTGCACGCCGTAGGGAACCTCGATGGGCCGTATTCTGTCGTGGGGGTTGTCCAGGCCAAAGGGCAGGGCCGAGCGGAATATGTAGACCGGCCCCCGGAGGCCGGGGGAATCCACCCAGGTAAGCCTGACCAGGTTGTTCCGGCTTTCGGCCCGCAGCTCCGTAATGTAGGCGGCTGCCGCACCGGACGCCGAAGGGCCATCCTGGGCGGAAAGGGGGAGCGCCAGGAGCGCCAGAACCATACAGAGGGACCTCGTCTTCATCGTTATAGAAAGGATCGGCAGGATAACCGCGAATGATTAGGGGTCAAGAGAGGATGGAGTAGAGAGTAAGGAGAAGGCGGGAGCGCATCCCCCCCACAAGAACCCGCTAAGAACCCGCTTGCGGGGGAAGGCCGGGGGCTGCTAAAAACCGCAAAGCGGTTTTTAGCATGGAGTTTTGCTACGCAAAACTCCGGGGAGAGAGTACGGGGGCGTTGCGGGGGCGGAGCCCCCGCACGGGGGTAGCGGAAGACCCCGCAGGGCCGCAGGCCCGAGGAGGCTGGAGCGTAGGGGGCTTGGCCCCCTTCTTGCCCCTCTCTCTGGAAGAAGGCGCTGAAATCGGTTATGGTGGAACCATGGTGAGCATTGCCTTCGCCGGCGGCGGTACGGGGGGCCACATCTACCCCGGACTTGCGGTGGCCGCGGCCCTGCGGAAACTGATCCCCTGCCGGGTCTTCTGGATTGGGGCCGGGACCGGCATGGACCGCTCCATTGTGGAGGGCGCGGGGCTGACTTTTTTCGGCATCCCCGCGGGGAAATTGCGGCGCAGCCTTTCCCTGAAGAACTTCGGCGACGCCTTCCGGGTGCTGGCGGGCTGCTTTGCCGCGCTTTCCATCCTGAGGCGGGAGAAGCCGGCGCTGCTCTTTTCCAAGGGCGGTTTTGCCTCGGTGCCCCCCTGCGCGGCGGCGGCTTTTCTCGGTATCACCGTCTTTACCCACGAGTCCGATTACAGCCCCGGCCTGGCCACCCGCATAAACCTCCTGTTTGCCCGCCGGGTTTTTACCGCCTTCGCCGGGACGGAGGCATTCCTGCCCCCGGCGGCGCGTTCCCGGGTAACCCGGACGGGGAACCCCATACGCCGGGAATTTTTCGAGGCCCTGCCGGAGCGGGGCCGGGCCTTTCTCGGCGCGCCCCAGGGGAGGCCGGTGCTCCTCGTGCTGGGGGGGAGCCTGGGGGCCCGGCAGCTCAACGGCCTGGTCCGGGATTCTCTCCCCGCGCTGAAGGAATATTACTTTGTGGCGCACCAGACGGGCCCCGGCAACGACTGGGATATTCCCCCGGACGAGGGCTACCGGAGCTGGCCCTTCATCGGGGAGGATATGCCCCACGCGCTGGCCGCCGCCGATCTTGTGCTTTGCCGGAGCGGCGCCGGTACGGTCTGGGAATGCGCCTCTCTGGGGAAGCCCATGATTCTGCTGCCTCTGAGCGGCCCCGCCACCAGGGGCGATCAGGTTGAGAATGCCCGCTGTCTGGAGAAGGCCGGGGCCGCGCTGGTTCTGGACGGGACGGCGGGGCCGGAAACGCTGCTTGCCCTGGTGAAACTTCTGGCGCGGGACGGGGCCCGCCGGGAATCAATGGCGCAGGCGGCGGCGGCCTTTGCCCCGGAAGACGCGGCGGGCTTACTGGCGGAGGCTATCGCCGCTCAGGTACAAAGGGGGGCGTTTTCCCAGGGGGAGGCCGGTGGAATTTAACGCGATTGATGTGGTCTTTGCGGTACTGATACTGCTGCTCATGGTGAGGTGCCTTATCCGGGGCTTCATCGGGGAAGTCTTTTCCATGGCCCAGTGGGTGCTGGGGCTTGGAGCGGCCTTTCTCCTGTACCGCCGGGGCGCGGTCTGGCTGGCGGAAAACTATTTTCCGGGCCAGAAATTCCTCCCCAATGTTCTTGCCTTTGCCGGTATATTCATCGTTATTTTTATCTTTATTTTGATTCTGGAAAAGATTCTCAAGGACATTGTTACCGGCGTACAGATGGGCGGGGCGGACCGTATTCTGGGGGCCCTCTTCGGCCTTGCCGAGGGGCTGCTCTTTGTCTCGCTGATCCTCTGGCTGCTGGAGATACAGCCCCTCTTTGATTCCCGGCGACTCATTGAGGGCAGCTTCTTCTATTCCTTTCTTTCGCCCTTTATAGGCTCCGTGGAAGCGACGGTGGCGGAAGCGGTGGGCGCGGTTTCCCTGGAGCGGCCCTCCTGGGGGCCCCGTGTTTGACAACCTCCTCGGCCAGGACGCCTCGGCCCAGCTTGCCGCCGACATGGCTTCCGGCTCCCTTTCGCCCTCCATGCTCTTCCGGGGGCCCGATGCTTCGGGCAAGGGCACGGCGGCGCTGGAACTGGCCCGGGCTCTTTCCTGCGAGGCGGGAGCCGCCTGGAACTGCCCCTGCCCCCAGTGCGCCCGGCACCGTATCCTCTACCACCCGGACCTTCTGGCCCTGGGCTCCAGGTCCTTCTCCCCGGAGATAGCCGCCGCCGCCCGGATCTTTTCCCGGGAATACGGGGACCCCACGGCGCGGCTCCTTTTTATCCGGGCGGTGCGGAAACTGCTGCTCCGCTTTGACCCCCTGCTCTGGGAGGACGACCGGGAGGCGAAGAGGACGGCCCCCACGGTGGAGTCCCTGGACGCGGACCTTAACGAGGTTCTTTCGGTTCACGAGCGGGGCGGAGCTGCGGCTCCCGGCTGGGCGGAGAAGATAGGGGCGGCGATAGTGAAAAACGCGTGGAAACTGGAAGCCGACGGCCTCCCTGCCCAGATTCCCGTGGCCCAGATCCGCCGCGCCTCCTGGTGGTGCCGGATCGCGCCCCTGGGTCGGCGCAAGGCGCTCCTCATCGAGAATGCGGACCGCATGACGGACTATGCGCAGAATATGCTCCTCAAAATTCTGGAGGAACCCCCGGACACGGCGGTCATTGTGCTCTGCTCCTCCCGGCCCTCCCTGCTCCTTCCCACGATACGTTCCCGGCTCCGGCCCTACCCCTTTCACCCGCGGGAGGCCCGGATCGAGCGGGAGGTCATACGCCGGGTCTTTCGCTCGGGGAGCCCCGCGCCCGCGCCGGAGAAGGCCGCGGACAGCCCCGCTGAGGACAGCCCGGTAACGGGCAGCCTCATCACCGCCTGGCTCGACGGCTTTCTCCCGGTGCCCCAGGAAAAACTTTACCGCCTGGCCTGTTTCTTCACCGCCTCCCTGGCCTCCCAGGCTTTGGCCCTCCTGCAATCGCGCTACCGTATCTCCGGGGAAGGCTCCCTCAGCGCCCTTGCCGCCTACGCACTCCCGGCGGCCCGCGATGCCGGGCTGGACCCGGCGGCGGACACGGCCTCCCTGATTCAGACCCTCGGGGCCGGGAGCTTCGAGGCTCCGGGCCTCTTCACCGGCTTCCTCTCCCAGGTTCTCGGAGTGATCTCCGGAAGCCGCCGGAGTGAAGGAAGCCCGGATGACGCCTTCGCCGAAATTTGGAGCAGCCTCGCCGGGGAGGCTGTACAGGCGGCGGGGGTCAAAATCGCCGTCCCCCTGATTCTGGACCGCATGGCGGCTGAATTTCTGCGCCGGGTTACGGAGCTATACCGCCGGGCTATATGAGGATCGCCAGGGAGGAAGCTCAGCCAGCCTCAGGAATTCTAAGTTTGAAAACTTAGGCATTTCTATCCAAAAACCACTCAAATTATGAATAATTTGAGTGGTTTTTACCTTAGCCTACCCCCCCTTCCAGTCAGGAATTCTAAGTTTTTGCCGGTATCTACGCCTCGGTAAAGTAACAAGGGGTTCTGTAGATGACCGCGAAAGCGGTCTCGACCGGGAAGAAATATGGGGGGCGCCTCCGGGGGGCCCC
>JAISQV010000292.1 GCA_031273985.1 Spirochaetaceae bacterium
GGCCGCCCGGCGCGTTATAGTGGGCTATGCTCGAAAAGATTGTCAAAGCCCTGTTCGGCTCCCAGCATGAGCGGGACCTGAAGGCGCTTTTGCCCATACTGCACGCGGTGAATGAGAGGGAAGCCTGGGCGGCGGCGCTTCCGGCGGAGGAATTTCCGCTTATGACGGCCCGGTTCAGGGAGCGCCACGAGGCGGGAGAGGCGCTGGACGCGCTTCTGCCTGAGGCTTTCGCGCTGGCCCGGGAGGCGGCACGGCGGAGGCTGGGGGAGCGGCCCTACGATGTTCAGGTCATGGGCTCCATCGTGCTGCACCAGGGGAAGATTGTGGAGATGAAGACCGGCGAGGGCAAGACTCTGATGAGCGTCGCCCCGGTCTATCTTAACGCGCTTGCCGGGAAGGGCGTTCATGTGGTTACGGTGAACGATTATCTCGCGGAGCGCGACGCGGACTGGATGCGGCCCGTGTTCAGTTACCTGGGGCTGACCGTGGGCACCATTCTTTCGGAGATGGACAACGAGCGGCGGAAGCAAAACTATGCCTGCGATATTACCTACGGCACCAATAATGAATTCGGTTTCGATTATCTCCGGGACAATATGCTGTGGGACCTTAACCGCCGGGTTCAGCGGGGGCACCATTTCTGCGTGGTGGACGAGATTGATTCCATTCTTATAGACGAGGCCCGGACGCCGCTTATTATTTCCGGCGCCGCCGAGGACGACACCTGGAAGTACGCGGAGGTGGATAAGCTGCTCGGCACGCTGGAAGAGGTGCAGAAGAAAGAGGACGGCGATTATCCCGACGAGGCCCAGGGGGAAGAGGTCCTGGGGGACTACAAGCTCAACGAGAAGAACAAGAGTGTTTCCTTTTCCAACGAGGGGATGGCCAAGATAGAGGAGCTGCTGAGGAAACGGAATCTGATCAAGGGCGCCATCGTGGACGAGGAGAATTTTGAGTACCTGCACTATTTTACGCAGGCCCTGCGGGCGCACAAGCTCTTCCATATCGATGTGGATTATGTGGTGCAGGACGGGCAGGTTCAGATTGTGGATGAATTTACGGGCCGTATTCTCCACGGGCGCCGCTACTCCGACGGCCTGCACCAGGCCATTGAGGCGAAGGAGCGTATTCGCATAGCCCAGCGGAACAGGACTCTGGCAACGATTACTTTTCAGAATTTTTTCCGGCTCTACGGCAAGATTTCCGGGATGACCGGCACCGCCGATACGGAGGCGGTGGAATTTTCGCGGATCTACAATCTGGAGGTGGTGGTTATTCCCACGAATCTGCCGCTGGCCAGGGCCGACGAGAACGACGAGGTCTACCTTAACGAAAAGGATAAGTACGAGGCCCTCTGTAATGAGATAGCCGAGGCCTACGCAAAGGGGCAGCCCCTGCTGGTGGGCACCGTCTCTATCGAGAAATCCGAGAAGATTTCCGGCCTCCTGACCCGACGGGGGGTGCGGCACGAGGTGCTTAACGCGAAGAACCACGCCAGGGAGGCGGTGATTATCGCCGAGGCGGGGTCCAAGGGGGCGGTAACCATAGCCACGAACATGGCGGGCCGGGGGACGGACATCAAGCTGGGGGGAAGCCCGGAACACCGGGCGCGGAAGCGGGCCGGTACGGACGCGCCGCCTGAGCAGTACGAGGCGGCCTACCGGCAGGAGTACGAGAAGTGGAAGGCCGATTACGAAGAAGTGAAGTCCCTGGGGGGGCTCTATGTGATAGGCACGGAGCGGCACGAGAGCCGCCGTATAGACAACCAGCTCCGGGGGCGTTCCGGGCGGCAGGGGGATCCGGGGCGCTCTAAATTTTTTATCTCCATGGAAGATGAGTTGATGCGGCTCTTCGGCGGGGAGAATATCAAGAATCTGATGACCAAGATAGGGATGAAGGAGGGCGAGCCCATCTACCACCCCTGGCTTAACAAGAGCATCGAGCGGGCCCAGAAGAAGGTGGAGGAGCGGAATTTCGAGATCCGCAAGCATCTTTTGGAGTACGACGACGTGCTCAACCAGCAGCGGAAATTTATCTACGAACAGCGGGACGCCATTCTGCGGGACGAGAATCTCAGCGCCCGTATCGGGGAGGCCGCCGCCGATATGGTGGACGGCGCGTTGGAGCGTTACGGGGATGCGTACAAGAGGGACCAGGCGGCGGCGGTGCAGGAGCTTTCCGCCTACCTCAAGGATCAGTTTGGCTATACGCTCCGCTTCGACACCGCCCCGTCAAGGGGGCCGGGAAAGGACGCTTACCAGGCGGAAAGGCTGCGGGAGCGTATCCTTGCGGACCTGGACCGGGACACGAGGGAGAAGGAAGAGCTCGTGGGCACGGCGAATCTGAATACCTTTATCAGGATGCAGTACCTCCAGGCCATAGACCGCAAGTGGCTGGATCATCTGGAAAATATGGAGGGCCTCCGGGAGTCGGTGTACCTCCGCAGTTACGCCCAGAAGAATCCCCTGACGGAGTATAAGCTGGAGGGGACTCAAATATTCGAATCCATGATAGACACGATACGCGCCGAGATCGCCGGGCGGGTTCATCTGGTGCGGATACAGCTCGCCGGAGACGGCCGGGGCGATTATGCGCGCCGCCGGCCCCTGGCCCAGCAGGCCAGCCACGGTTCCGTGGGCGCCTTTGCCGGGGGCGCCGCCTCGGGCGGGGGAGGCGCCTCAGCCGGGAATGCCGCAGGCGGGAACACCGCCACAGGCTTCCGGCCCGCCCCCGCATCCCAGGCCGCCCCGGAGAAAGCAACGGTGGTGCGGACGGTGCCCAAGGTAGGCCGCAACGATCCCTGTCCCTGCGGTTCCGGCAAGAAGTACAAACACTGCCACGGGCGCTAGGCCCGGAAACCGCTTGGGTTCCGGCAAGAAGTACAAGCACGGGCGCTAGT
>JAISQV010000076.1 GCA_031273985.1 Spirochaetaceae bacterium
CGGGGGGGGGCACCCCCCCCGGGGGGGGGGGCCCCCCCCCCCCCCAACGCCCCCCCCCCCCTCCCAGGCCCCGTACTCTCTCCCCGGCCCCGCGTGGTGTCAGTCACTCAGACGGCGCGCCATTGCCGAAACACGTGGGGGCCGGTACAACCCGCCCTCGCCTTTCCCGAAAACCCGCGCCGTCTGTCCGGCCCCACAGGGGGGCAGGATGGCACCGGGTAATGGAAAAAATAAACATTTAGAATTATAATTTTACGGAATAAGAATACTCACTATATCATTATGAATAAACGGATTTATGATTTTTAAAGTTTTCTCAACAATTTGTCCATCCGATAAATCCTCCGTATATAATATTTCGCAATTTGATTCAATGGCTGCTGCCACAATGAGGCAATCCCAATGAGAAAATTGATACAATTCATATATACGAAAACTCTCAATGACCGTATTCATTGTAACAGGATTGATATAAAAATATTTGTCAAACTGCGCGGCCGTTGCACGAATTTCCAATGGATCACCGCCTTTTTCAATCGCATTTACACAAAATTCATCACGGTCAACAAGTTAAGCGGGGAGAAAACCAAGACGGTCCGCGGATTTACACGGAGTATACGGATTACACGGATTTTCGTTCCAAAACCTTCTTAATCCGTAAAAATCCGCGGGCAAAATTTCTTAACTTGTTGACATTGCAAAATTCATTAACAACTTGTGTGCTAATAAATGGTTTTTTTAGCTGGAAATGAACATTGAATAAATCATTCGCCATCTTAAACTTCTCATTACCATCATCAAATTTTGCGTAAAGAAATATATTTGTATCAATAAAGATATTACCGATCATATAATTCTTCCCGCTTTAATGGTTTAAAGTCCTGAACCTTATAAATTGTCCCTAACCAGGGCTTATTTTCACTCAGCGCTTTATCATATCCTACGGAAAGCGGGGTCTTGCCAAAAGGCTCAAGCAATGAAATAATCTTATTTATGTCAACATCATCAGACACTTGCAAAATAATGTTTTGCATAATTCCTCCGCAATGTATCTAAAAGTATACTTTATTAAGTTCTGGAATGTCAATAGATAATGGAGCCTGTCCCAAAACTAATTGACTGTGCGCTAAAAGCGCACGGTTTTGGGCCAGGCTTTTGGAAAAATGGTTATAAATCTTTATTCGTATTTGTGGGTCAAAAATAGCCCCACAGGGGGGCCGGGCCACCGGGCCTGCGTGGTGTCAGTCACCCGCGGCTTTGCGGCAATCTTGCATAAAAATACGGGGTTTTGTATATTAGCAAGAATCCGCTTTGGGCACGGGGCGGGGGGCGTTGCTGCTGAAGCCGCTTTGCGGCTTCAGCTTGGGAGTTTGCGCCGGAGGCGCAAACTCCGGGAAGAGCGCACGGGGGTAGCGGAGAAGCGTTTGCGGCTTTGCCGCAAACCTTCGGAGCGCAGGGGGCTTGGCCCCCTCTTGATCACTATGAACAGGATTCTTTGAGAGGTGTATCCATGAGTGGCACGGAAGGAGGCGGTGATCAGCGTCCCCGGGGGCTGTACCGGCGGGAGGACGAGCGCGATTCCTGCGGTATAGGCTTTGTCGCGGACATTAAGGGGCGCAGGTCCCACGACATTTTGAGGCGGGGCCTCGATGTCCTGGAACGCATGGAACACCGGGGGGCGGAGAGCGCCGATAACAAGACCGGCGACGGGTCCGGGGTGCTGCTTCAGATACCCCACGATTTCTACCGCCGTTTCTTTCCCGCTTTGGGGGAGCCGGGGTCCTACGGGACGGGGCTGGTCTTTGTCCCCCGGCCCGGCCCCGGAGGGGATTATTTCCCGGTGATTCGCGGCCATGCCGAAGCCGCCGCCGCCGCCCTGGGCCTCGGCGCGCCGGTTTGGCGGGACGTGCCCACAAACAGCGGGAGCATAGGGAGTATCGCCGCCTCCGCTGAGCCCCTGGTAAAGCAGATCGTACTGGGCGCCGGGGATCCGGAGGCAAAGTTAAGCCTGGACCTGCGGCTCTTTGTGTTCCGCAAGAGGCTGGAGAAGGCCCTCCGCGCCGAAGCCGCTCTGAAGGACGCCCGGTGCTACCTGCCTTCCCTTTCCAGCAGGACCATTGTCTACAAGGGTATGCTCATGCCCCGGCAGCTCAGGGAATTCTACCCGGAGCTTGAGGACGAGGCGCTGGCCACGGCGGTGGCCCTGGTTCATTCCCGGTTTTCCACGAATACCTTCCCCGACTGGCCCCTGGCCCAGCCCTTCCGCATGGTTTCCCACAACGGGGAGATCAACACGATTCAGGGGAACCGCCTGTGGATGGCCGCCAGGGAGGCCCTCTTTGCCCACAAGGAGCTCGGCCCCCTGCTCCCGGAGATACTGCCCGTGCTGGAGCCGGACCGCAGCGATTCGGCCACTTTTGACAATGCCCTGGAACTGCTGGTCATGACGGGCCGGAGCCTCCCCCAGGCCCTGATGATGCTTATCCCCGAATCCTGGAACGACCGGAATCCCATTCCCCAGGAGCTCAAGGATTTTTATGAGTACCACGCCTGCATCATGGAGCCCTGGGACGGGCCCGCCTCCATGGTTTTCTGCGACGGGCGCTACGTGGGGGGCACGCTGGACCGTAACGGGCTCCGGCCCTCCCGCTATACGATCACCAGGGACGGCTTCATCATCATGGGCTCCGAGACGGGTGTTCAGGACATAGCGCCGGAGGATGTTACCTACAAGGGGAGGCTCCTGCCGGGGAAGCTGCTCCTCGTGGACCTTGAGGAGGGGCGCATCATTCCCGACGACGAGGTGAAGCGGGATGTGGCCGGGGCCAGGCCCTACGGCGATTGGGTCCGGCGGAATGTGCTTACCCTGGAGCAGAACCGGGGGGAGCGGCGGGAATCCGGCAGGCCGGCCAGGGAGATACTGTTCACGGAGCGGGCCGCGGGTTACACCAGGGAAGACCGGGAGCGGCTGCTCCTCCCCATGGCGGAAACCGGCCAGGAGCCGACCAGTTCCATGGGGACCGACACGCCCCTGGCGGTGTTCTCCGCCAAGCCCCAACGGGTCTATGCCTACTTCAAACAGATCTTTGCCCAGGTAACGAATCCGCCCATCGACTCGATCCGGGAGGATCTGGTGATGACCCTGACGAGTTTTGTGGGGCCCCAGCCGAATATGCTCGAAGAAACCGAAGAAAATTGCCGCCGCATCAAGGTCCTCTCCCCCATCCTCACCCCGGAGGAGCTGGAGCGGCTCAAGGCCCTGAAGCCGGATACCTTCAGGAGCCGCACCCTGGACGCCACCTTCGAGGAAGGCGCGGCGGGGGCGCTGGAGGCGGCCCTGGACAGCCTCGTCGCCGGGGCGGTACAGGCGGTGCGCGAGGGGGCCAGCCTCATCGTCCTTTCGGACCGGGGGGCCGGGCCGCAGGGTATCCGCTGCCCCGTGCCGGCCCTCTTGGCCGTGGGGGCGGTGCACCACGGGCTGATAGGGGCGGGGCTCCGCATGGGGGCCTCCCTGATCAGCGAGACCGCCGAACCCAGGGAGATCATGCACTTCGCGCTGCTCTTCGGTTACGGCGCGGACCTCGTGGTTCCCTACGGGGCCCTGGACGCCCTGGCCCTGATCTGCCGGGGTTACGATGGCGCCCGGCTCTCCTCCTATGCGGAGGCGGAGATTCACTATCTCAAGGGCCTCCAGAAGGCCATGCTCAAGGTGATCTCCAAGATGGGCACCAGCACTCTCCGCTCCTACCGGGGGGCCCAAATATTCGAGGCCCTGGGGCTGGGGCCGGAGGTCATGGCAAAATGTTTCCGGGGAACCGTGAGCCCCATAGGCGGCGCGGGTTTCGCGGAGCTTGAGGAAGAGACCCTGGCCCGCTGGCGTGAGGCGAAGGCCGCGTGGGAGCGGAGCGCCGATGAGCCGGGCCCCATGGATCAGCTCCTCGCAGGGGACGGGCAGTACCGCTGGCGCAGGGACGGGGAGCGGCACGCGTGGAACCCGGAAACGATCTACCTGCTCCAGTGGGCCGCCCGTACCGGGAACTACGCAACCTTCAAGCAGTTCACCGCCCTGGCAAACGAGCTGAACGCGAGCCCCCACGTGATCCGGGGCCTCCTCGACTTTGCCGCTGCCGGCTCGGTCCCAGACGGGCCGGGCGGCCCCGTCCCCCTGGATCAGGTGGAGGGCGTCGAGGCGATAATGCGGCGCTTCACCACGGGGGCCATGAGTTTCGGCTCCATTTCCAAAGAGGCCCACGAGACCATAGCCGAGGCGCTGAATTCCATAGGGGGCCGCTCCAATTCCGGGGAGGGGGGTGAAAACCCGGAGCGTTTCCCCCGGCGGCCCGACGGGACCTGGCTGAGGAGCGCCATCAAGCAGGTGGCCTCCGCCCGTTTCGGCGTTACCAGCGAGTACCTGGCCAACGCGCGGGAACTGCAGATAAAGATAGCCCAGGGGGCCAAGCCCGGCGAGGGGGGGCAGCTCCCCGGACACAAGGTGGACGCCAACATAGCCAAGACCCGGTACTCCACGCCGGGGGTAACGCTGATAAGCCCCCCGCCCCACCACGACATTTATTCGATAGAAGACCTGGCGGAACTTATCTTCGACCTGAAAAACGCCAACCCCGAGGCCCGGATCAGCGTCAAACTGGTGTCCGAAAACGGGGTGGGCACCGTCGCCGCGGGGGTTGCCAAGGCCCATGCGGACAATATACTCATTTCGGGCTACGACGGCGGTACCGGGGCCAGCCCCCAGTCCAGCATACGCCACGCGGGCCTCCCCTGGGAGCTGGGCCTCTCGGAAACCCACCAGGTGCTGGTGCGGAACGGCCTCCGGGGGCGGGTGCGGCTCCAAACGGACGGGCAGCTCAAGACAGGCCGGGACATCGTCATCGCCGGGATGCTGGGGGCCGAGGAATTCGGCTTCGGCACGGCGGCCCTCATCGTCATGGGCTGCGTGATGATGCGTAAATGCCACGAAAACACCTGCCCCATGGGCGTGGCGACCCAGGACCCGGAACTGCGGAAACGCTTCCGGGGCAAGGCGGAGTATCTGGTCAACTTTTTCCGCTTCCTGGCGGAAGAGGTGCGGGAGATCATGGCTTCCCTGGGCTTCAGGACCTTCGACGAGCTGGTGGGAAGGCCGGAATTCCTCGTTCAGCGGGAAAACCCCCACCGCAAATCCAGGGGCGTGGACCTGGGCGGCCTGCTCCACCGGGCGGAGGGGCCGGCGAATATTCCCGGAGGGCGGGCCCTGTACTGCGTGGAGGATCAGATTCACAAGATCCGCGATGTGCTGGACCGGAAACTCATAGAGGAGGCCCTACCCGCGCTGGACAGGAAGATACCCATCACCCTGAGCTTCCCGGTGCGCAACACCGACCGGGCCGTGGGGGCCATGCTCTCCTACGAGGTGAGCCGGCGCTTCGGCGGGCAGGGGCTGCCGGAGAACTTTGTTACCGTGGACTTTAGCGGCTCCGCGGGGCAGAGTTTCGGTGCCTTTCTGGCAAGGGGCCTCACCTTCCGCCTGGCCGGGGACGCCAACGACTACCTGGGCAAGGGCCTCTCCGGGGGCCGCATCGTAGTGGCCCCGCCGCCGGACTCCTCCTTCAAGTCCTGGGAAAATATTATCATAGGGAACACGGTGCTCTACGGCGCCACCTCCGGGACCCTCTATGCGGCGGGCGTCGCGGGGGAGCGCTTCGGGGTGCGGAATTCCGGGGCCGTTGCCGTGGTGGAGGGCACCGGGGATCACTGCGCCGAGTACATGACCGGCGGCCGCATCATCGTGCTGGGCCGGGTGGGCAGGAACTTTGCCGCCGGTATGTCCGGGGGCATAGCCTATGCGCTCAACGCGGGGGGCGACTTTGCCTACTACCTCAATCCGGGGATGGTGGAACTGTCCGGGCTGGAGACAGAGGAGGACGAAGCCTTCGTGAAGGGGCAGATAGAACAGCACGTCTACTGGACCAACTCCGCCTACGCCCGGGGCATACTCTACAACTGGTCTGAAAACCGGGAAAAATTTGTCAAAATCCTGCCGGTGGAGTACAAGAAGGCCCTTCAGGAGATGAAACTGGCCGAGCTGGACCAAAAACTCTACGACATCCGCCTCCGGGAAGACATTGCCGAGCGGGTTTAGGCAGGAATTCCAGATTTAAGAAGGGGCAGGACGCCTTAAAAAATTATCGGGGGTCCTGCCGGCCAAGCGAAGAGACGAGAAACGAAAGGGAATGAGAGGTTGTTATGGGTGATCCCAAGGGGTTTTTGAAGGTACGGCGCAAAATTTCGGGCTACCGGCCGGTAGAGGAACGGATCAATGACTACAGCGAGGTGGAGATCCGCCTCAGCGATGATGAACGGCGGGAGCAGGCCTCCCGCTGTATGGACTGCGGGGTGCCCTTCTGCCACTGGGCCTGCCCCGTATCCAACGTCATGCCCGAATGGCAGGACCGGCTCTACCGGGGGGACTGGGCCGGCGCCTGGGCCCTCCTGGAGGAGCGCAACCCCTTTCCGGAATTCACGGGCCGGGTCTGCCCCGCCCTCTGCGAAGCTTCCTGCGTACTGGGCTCCAACGACGAGCCCGTAACGATACGCCAGAATGAACTTGCCGTGATAGAAAAGGCCTACGAGCTGGGCCTCGTGAAGCCCCGCCCCCCGAAAAAGCGGCGGGACGGAAGAATCGCCGTCGTGGGGGGCGGCCCCGCGGGCCTCTCCGCGGCCTACTACCTCAACAGGGCGGGCCTTCACGTTACCGTCTACGAAGGGGACCGCAAGGCCGGGGGCTACCTCCGCTACGGCATCCCGGACTTCAAACTCGACAAAAGCTTCATAGACCGGCGCATAGCCCTCATGGAGGCGGAGGGCGTGGTCTTCAAAACCGCCGTCCGGGTGGGCAAGGCCCGCTACGGCTTCGGCACCCTGGGCCAGGACAGCGAAGTGGCAGCCCCGGAAGAGCTCTACGGCTCCTTCGATCTTATCCTGCTCACCATAGGGGCGCGGGAACCGAGGGACCTCAAGGCCCCCGGCAGGGAACTCGGCGGCATCGTACAGGCCCTGGACTTCCTCTCCCTGCAAAACCGCTCCCTGGCCGGGGAGCGCAGCCTCGAAGCCATCACGGCCCACGGCAAGGAAGTGGTGGTCATAGGCGGCGGGGACACCGGCGCGGACTGCGTGGGCACGGCCAACCGCCAGGGCGCCCGCTCGGTTACCCAAATAGAGGTCATGCCCATGCCCCCGGAACACCGGCCCGCCTCAAGCCCCTGGCCCCTCTGGCCCACGGTGCTCAAAACCTCAAGCTCCCACATGGAAGGCGGGGAGCGGCTCTGGGCGGTGAACACCAAGGCCTTCCTGGGCGAAGGCGGCAGCGTCTCCCGGATGCGCTGCGTCAAAGTCGCGTGGAGCGTCCAGGGGGGCAAACAAGTCATGACCGAAGTTCCGGGCTCGGAATTCGAACTGGACGCGGAGCTGGTACTCCTCGCCATGGGCTTCACCCATGTGGTCCAGGACGGCGTGGTGGCCGGCTTCGGCCTGGAAACCGACGAGCGCGGCAACATCAGGACCAGGGGAAGCTTCCACACCTCGAACCCCAAGGTCTGGGCCGCCGGCGACTCCCGCAACGGGGCCAGCCTCGTGGTCCGCGCCATCGCCGACGGCCGCGCCGCCGCGGAGGCGATCATCAAAACCCTGTAGATACCGATCAGGGCGCATCCCCGGCCCAGGAATCCGCTTACGCGGGGAGCGGGCCGGGGACCGGGCTATCCGGGGAGGAGCCCGCTCACGCGGGGGAGGGCTTACACCTCCGGCCCCGGTGTTTCACACCGGGTCTGCCCTTCGGGCACCATATGCGTACACATAAGATTATAACCACAGACCACACGGACGACACTTTCCCATTAGTTTTTGAGGGAAAGTAGACTATTGCTTCGATAACCTATCCTGAATCTATAAGAATCCCCGTAATTCGCGGGTTTAGGGTGGAAGAAG
>JAISQV010000082.1 GCA_031273985.1 Spirochaetaceae bacterium
CCCTTCCCGTCTATCAGCACCCGGACCACCGGCGTCAGGGGGGAGGCGGCCTTGACCTCCGTAACCCGCGCAATGGAATCATCGTTCAGCTTCACCGTGGAGCCTATGGGATAGATACCCAGGGTACGGATAAAGGCCTTCACCACCTCGGGATCGAAACGGCTGGAGAAGCCCGCCGCCAAATTCCTCATGGCCTCGTATCCGGCGATGGAATTCCGGTAAGGCTTTTCCCGGACCATGGCCTCGAAGGAATCCACCACCGCCACGATCCGCGCCCCCGCGTCTATCTGCGGCCCCGGAATCCTCCGGGGGTAACCCTGGCCGTCCCAGCGCTCATGATGCTGCAGGGCTATCCTCCCCACCTCGTCGGGATAGGTAAATTCCTTGCAAATGATCCGGTAGGACGAAACTGTATGGGACTGCATGATCCTCGTCTCATCCTCCGTAAGAGCCCCCTGCTTCTGCGGAATGGCCTGGGGGATACGGAGCATCCCCGCGTCGTGCAACAGCGTAGCGGTAACAATGTGCATGAGCCGGTGCGGGGGAAGGCGCAGGGCTATGGCGGTACGGGCCGCCAGAATCGCCGTATTCACCGAACTCTTCACGAGCTCCCGGCCCTTCACCTCGCCGCCCAGAATAAAACTCACGATGCGGCCCCGCTGTTCCCGTATGGCCCGGAGCAGATCCGCGGTAATCTCATCGAGAGCCCGGTTTTCCAGGGCCATCTTCCGGCCTATCCGCTCGAAGATACCCTCAAGACGCTCTATCAGGCCAAGATAACTCCGGTAGGCCTCCTGCTCCTCCTCGCCCTTCCCGTCGCCCTCGGCGGGTATGAAAGGCCCCGAAGGCGCGCCCCCCCCGGCAGCCTGGGAAGCGCCCGCGCCCGTCCTGTCCAGCCGGGGCTGCACCATCTCGCCCTCGGTCTCCACCGTATAAATACCCCACCGGGTCAGATGCTCTATATCCCGCTTCCGCACCGCAATCCCCGCGGGCACCAGAAGATTATCGTCTTCAATATAAACAGGTTTGGTAAAAGAAACCCCGGGACGCAGCGATCCAACTTCAATCTTCATCCAGGCCGTCCTTTGCCGCCGCCCGCCGCAGCCGGCGAATCGGTCTATTTGCATTATGACACAGAGTAGCACAAAATTCAAAACCCCGCTCAAGGCAAACCGCAAGGAGAAGCAGAATCAGGAGGGGGAAGTCTCCCCCTACGCTTCAGCCGCCTGCGGCGTCTTGCGCTACCCCCTCTGCGGGGACACCCCGCAACGCCCCGTGATTCCCCGCTGCCCCCGGCCTGTCAACAAGTTAAGAAATTTTATCCACGGATTTTCACCGATTTTTCACGGTTTAAGAAGGTTTTGGAACGAAAATCCGTATAATCCGCGTAAATCCGCGGACTGTTTTAGTTTTCCCTCCTCCTTTCACCCTTCACCCTCCCCTCTTCCTGCCGGAAGACAAAGGCAAGAATCTCCGCCACCGCTTCCCAGCACTTCCGGGGCACCGGATCTCCCGGACGGGCGGAGGCGCCGAGAAGGGCCGCCAGCGGGGCGTCCTCCACGATGGTAACGCCCGCCTTCCGGGCCGCCGCCAGAATGCGCTCCGCCTCCCCGCCCCGGCCCGAGGCAAGAACACGCGGAACCCCCTCCTCCGCCCGGTAGGACAGGGCCGCGGCGCTCCGTTGATCCCGCCTTTTCACTGGGAATTTGCCGCGTTTCGCATATAAACCTCCAAAAACCGCCTGCAAAGCGGTTTTACCTCGTAAACTCCGTAAGCACAAGTGCAACAGGCTGCCGGTACAGAGTCCGCATTATACCTGTGGATATGCTGAATAAGAAGTCTCTAATCATGACCACGAACCACACCAACCTCACAAACTCGTAACATCTAATCCCTCAATTCTTCCGGGAGAAGCCTAAACTTCATACAAAAAGTCCGTGTTGTCTGTGTCGTCCGTGGTTAATCCTATTGATTTGACCTAATCAAGGTTACTAGACCGCCTCATCCACCGTAAAAAGGGGGGAACCCCGGGCATCGGCAAAGGCCGGGGCCGCTTCCACGGTAATCACCCCGGCGGACGCGCCCAGGGCCCGCCGGGCCTCCCCCTCCAGGGCTTCCGGCTCCCGAGGCAGGGGGTCCGGGATGATGCGGGTATGCGCCGCCGCCGTGCCGGGCTTTTCGGTGAGGAAAAGCCAGCTCCGGCCCCCTTCCCCGGCGGGCACAAAGATGTCCACCGCCATACGCTCCAACCTTTCCGCGTAAGCCTCCGGCGGGCCGTTCCGCAGAAACCAGAGGCGCAGGGAAACGGCGATCTCCGTGGTCTCCGTCTCAAAGCGAAAGGGGTAGACGGCCCACCGCGAGCCGCCCCTGCCGGGGAGCCGGTTCAGGATGGAGAGCAGCCCGTCCCCGCCCTCCGGCACTTCCCCCGGATTCCGCAGAAAGTCCGCGGCCTTTCTTAACATTACCCCGTAATCAGGGGGCTCTGCGGGGCCGTCCCCGGCCTTTTTCGCGGCCCCGGCGCGGCGGGGATCCAGGGCGGCGGCGTAACGTTCCAGCGCCCCGGCGCTGAGCCTTACCCCCTTGGCCTCCGCCGCCGCCAGGGCCAGGGCCGGAACCTCCGGGAGGCGCAGGGCCAGGGCCTCCCTCCGGATACGGAGCAGCAGGGCCGGGTCCAGGGGCAGGGAAAAGAACCGCGCAAAACTGAGAAGATTCATCGAAAGGGAATCCGGGGGAAGCTGATTCAGGGGAAACGGCGGGGATACAGGGGGCGGGGCCTCCCCGGCGGGAATCCCCGGCAGGGGCGTCCCGGAGGGAGCGGCAGGGGCCCTGCTCCCCCCGGCGGGGGGAATGACCCCTGAAGAACCCGCCTGCGCGGGTAAGGGCGACGGAGGGCCGAGCTTCACAAAAACCGGCGGGATCAGTCTTCCGAAGCGGGGGCCGTTTCCACCGGCGGGACCGCCGCCTTGGGGGGCTTCTTCTTCCCCACCAGTTCCTTGATCTTGGCAGCCTTGCCTATCTTGTCGCGGATATAGTAAAGCTTCGCCCGGCGCACCTTGCCGGGCCGCGTTACCTCCACCCGGGCAACCCGGGGGGAATGCAGGGGAAAGACCCGCTCAACGCCCACGCCGTAGGAATTTTTCCGCACCATGAAGGTCTTGCCCACCCGGGAATTTTTCATGGCAATGACGAGGCCCTCATAGATCTGGATTCTCTCGTTCTTGCCTTCAACTATCTTGAAATGGACCTTTACCGTATCACCAATCTTAAAGTCATCGACTTCCGGTTTCATTTGGGAGGCTTCAATCGCCCGTATCTCGTTCATCTTTCCCCCTCAGTTCCGCAATGATATGTGCGGTTTCCGCATCAAATAGACCTTGTTCTTCACCCCGCCGTATCAGATCGGGTCTCAAGGCAAGGGTTTTTTCCACCTGTTTCCGGCGGCGCCAGCGGCGTATCTGTTCGTGGTGCCCCGACAAAAGCACGGCAGGAACTTCTATAGTATCATATAATTCCGGGCGTGTATACTGGGGGTACTCCAGCAGGCTGCCGGTAAAGCTCTCCTCCGCCAGGGATTCCGGCCTGATCACTTTATCGATGAGCCGGTAGGTTGCGTCTATCAGGATCAGGGCGGCGACCTCCCCGGAGGAGAGCACATAGTCCCCGACGGAAATTTCATCATCCACATAGAGATCGATGATCCGCTGATCCACCCCCTCGTAGCGCCCGCAGATCAGGATCAGTTCCTCCTCCCGGGCCAGTTCCGCCGCAAGGCCCTGGTCAAGGAGCCGCCCCGAGGGGCTGAGGTTTATCACCCGGCTTCCGGGGGATCCCCCGCGCCGCGCCCCCACGGATTGCAGGGCCCGGCCCAGGGGCTCCGGGAGCATGAGCATACCGGGGCCGCCGCCGTAGGGCGCGTCATCACAGCTCCGGTGCCGGTCCGGGGCAAAGTCCCGGATGTTCACCGCCCGGTACTCCACCATGCCCCGGCTTACCGCCCTGGCCATGATGGAGGCGGCGAAGTACGCGTCCGTAATCTCCGGGAAGAGGCTCAGCACCGTGTACTTCATGGCGGCCTCATTCCAGGATCCACCTGGTGAGGAGCAGCGCCCGCCCCCGTCGAGGGCTGACCTCCCCGAAGAATTCGGCCCGGAAGGGAACGAGGCTGAGCCTCCCGGCCTCTCCCGCCGCGCCGGAGGATAGCCGCAGTTCCAGGAGCTGTCCGCCGCCGCCTTCGATGACATCCGTTACCACGCCCAGCACTTCCAGGGCCGGATCGTCCAGCCCCGCCTCCCCCCCCTGGGGCAGGGCCACCACTTCCAGGTTCCGCAGATCTTCCACATAGTACTCTCCGGGCTGGGGCTCCCCGGCCTCCTCCCGGCTGAT
>JAISQV010000086.1 GCA_031273985.1 Spirochaetaceae bacterium
AAGGAACAGCTTACCAAACAGAAGGCCAATCTAATCCGGGATAAATTCCGGGACGCCAATCTGCCGGTTATCGCCGTATCGGCCTATACCAACCTGGTGCATCCCGATCCCGAAAAACGAAAGGCCAACATCGCCTATATCAAGATGATGATGGAACGGGCCCTGGACCTGGGCTGCCCCTACGTGGCCAGCGAGACCGGCACCTATAACCGGGACAGCGACTGGGTGTGGCACGACGACAACGCCTCCGAATCGGCCTACGAGGAAGCCTGCGAGGTGATCTACGATATTACCCGTTTTGCGCGGGAGGTAGGGGCGGTTTTTATCATCGAAAATTATGTGAACAACGTGATCGGTTCGGTGGACCAGGTTCTGCGGCTCTTCAAGGACATCAACCTGCCCAACATCAAGCTCATCTGCGATCCCACCAACTACTTTGACGAGAGCAACATCGATGATGTGGATGGCGAACTCAGGCGGATATTTGCCGCCCTTTCGGACAAGATGGTCATTGCCCACGCCAAGGACTGCAAGCGGGCGGCCAGCGCCGAGGAGAAACACGCCGCCATTGACGCCGACGAGTCCCACACCTTCCGGGGCTCAGGGGCGGTTGAACTCCCTGCGGCGGGCCTGGGCGTACTGAACTATGATCTGTACGTGAAGCTCCTGGCCCAGGACCATCCCAACATGCCCCTCATTATCGAACACCTGGACGAAAACGACATTAAGCGGGCCCAGGACTTTGTGAAGGGCGCCCTAAAGCGGCAAGGGGTGTAACGAAACCTCCGTAAGTATTCTTGGGTAACAGTAATATTGTTGCGGCCAAACGTTAATATTTTTGCTTTTTGTTTTATTGACAGGAGCATACAAATATCTTAAATTATATCCAATATTTAAGAACGAAGGAGTATAACCATGAAAAAGTTGCGTGCGGGAATTATCGGCGTCGGCTTCATCGGCGCGGTGCATATTGAACAGCTCCGCCGCCTTGGCAATGTGGAGGCGGCGGCCCTGACCGATGCGCTGGACCCCAAGGGAAAGGCCGAGGCCTTTTCGGTGCCCGCCGCTTACACCGATTACAAAGAAATGATCGACCGGGAAACCCTCGACAGTATTCATATCTGTACTCCCAACAGTACCCATTTCGAGATCGCCATGTACGCCCTGGAGAAAGGGGTCAACGTGATCTGTGAAAAGCCGATGACCTGTACGGTAGAGGAGGCGAAACAGCTTACCGCAAAGGCAAAAGAAAAGGGCCTGGTCAACGCTATCAACTTCAACTGCCGGTTTTATCCGCTGGTGTACCAGATCCGGGAGATGGTCCGCGCCGGGGAACTGGGGAATATCTACACCATCCACGGGAGTTACTTGCAGGACTGGCTCTACCTGGACACGGACTACAGTTGGCGGCTGGAGCCGCATCTCAGCGGCGCTTCCCGGGCCTTTTCCGACATCGGTTCCCACTGGCTCGATCTGGTTGAGTTTGTGACGGGCCTCAAGGCGGTGGAGGTGCTGGCGGATTTCGCCGTCTTCCACAAGACCCGCAGGAAGCCCCTGAAACCGGTGGACACCTATTCCGGCATGGCCCTGCGTCCCGAGGATTACGAGGAGGTGCCCATCAATACGGAGGATTACGCCACTGTATTGTTTCACTTTGACAACGGCGCCCATGGGTGCTGTAATATCAGCCAGGTCTTTGCGGGACGCAAGAACCAGATAGTGGCGGCCATAGGCGGCAGCAAGTGCGCGGTCCACTGGGATTCGGAGAATTCAAACGCCCTCTGGGTGGGCCGGCGGGAAACCATGAACGGCGAGATCGTCAAGGACCCGTCCATCCTTAAACCAGGAACCGCGCAGATCACCAGCTATCCGGGCGGCCATGTGGAGGGTTTCCCCGATACCTTCAAACAGAACTTCAAAAAAATCTACGCCGCCATAGCCTGTGGCAAACCGGTATGCGGCGAATACGCCACCTTTGACGACGGGCTGCGGGAGATGATCTTCTGCGAGAAGGTGGTGCAGAGCGCGAAAGAAAACCGCTGGGTGAAAATTTAAATGTTTAAAATAGGAACGCTGGCCGACTGGTTCGGGAAGGGCATTGTTGAGGGTATCCGGGAATCCCGGCGCTGCGGGGCAGACGGGGTGCAGCTTTACGCATGGAACGAATTCGATCCCCGGACGGTGAAGGCGGAAACGGTCAGGGCGGTGCGGGATACCGCCAAAGAATGCGGGCAGGAAGTGGCGGCCCTCTGCGGAGAACTGGGGGGCCATGGCTTCGAGATTGCCGCCGACAATCCCCAAAAGATCGACTACCTCAAGCGGGTGGTGGACTTGGCCCTGGAATTGGAGTGCGGGATCGTTACCACCCATATCGGTATCGTTCCCGCCGATGGGGAAAGTGAAAAGTACGCCGTCATGAAGAAGGCCTGTGTCGAAATCGGCGCTTATGCCGCCGCCCATGGGGCCGTGGTGGCGATAGAAACCGGCCCCGAGCCGGTGGCCCGCCTCAAGGCCTTTGTAGACGCTTGTAACGCTGGCGGCGGTCGCGGTATCGGCGTCAACTACGATCCCGCCAATCTGGTGATGGTAACCGGCGACGACGAGGTGGAAGGGGTGCGCCGCGCCGCATCTTCCATCGTGCATACCCACGCGAAGGACGGCAGGATGAACCACTTCGCCGGTCCCGGCGAGGTCTACGCTCTCTTTGCCCAGGGGGGAATCGAGGCCCTCAGTCAAGTCTCCGCATGGTTTACCGAAACGCCCCTGGGTCAGGGCGCGGTCCGCTGGCTGTCCTACCTCAGAGCCCTCAAGGAAACGGGTTATGACGGCTACCTCACCATAGAACGGGAGGTGAAGGAGAACGCCGCAGAGGATATCCTCACCGCCGTCAAATTCCTTAAAGAGATAATTCCGCAAATATAGACAGATAGGGGGAAATATGAAACTTGGACTGGTAACGGCGATTCTGCCGGATTTGAGTTTTGAGGAAGTGGTGGATTATGCGTCCACGGTGGGCTTTGAATGTCTTGAAGTCTGCTGCTGGCCTAAAGGGAAGGCGGTACGCCGTTATGCGGGGGTAACCCACATCGATCTTGAGGACCTTACGGTTCAAAAAATGGCTTACTATACGGATTACGCCAAAGAACGGGGCGTCTCCATAAGCTCTCTGGGCTATTATCCCAATCCGCTGGACGCCGATAAGGACACGGCGGCGGCGGCCTTGGAGCATCTCAGGAAGCTGATACGCGTATCCGCCGAAATGGGCGTCGGCATGGTTACCACCTTTATCGGCAGGGATAAAAACAAAACCGTAGAGGAAAACCTGGAACTTTTCAAAAAAACCTGGGACCCGATCATCAAGTTCGCGGAGGAAAAGCAGGTGAAGATCGCCATCGAAAACTGCCCCATGCTGTACACCGCCAATGAATGGCCCGGCGGTAACAACCTGGCCTGTACCCCGGATATATGGCGTAAAATGTTTGCCCTCATCCCCAGCGCCAACTTCGGCCTCAACTACGATCCCTCCCACTTCTACCTTCAGGGGGCAAGCTACACCAAGCCCCTGTACGAATTCAGGGATCGTATCTTCCACGTCCACTTCAAGGACATCAAGGTGTACCAGGAAAAACTCGACGAATACGGTTACTTCTCCTATCCGGCCCTCTGGCATTCTCCCAAACTGCCCGGCCTGGGGGGAGTCGACTTCAGCGTCTTCTGTTCCGCCCTCTGCGACATCCGCTACAACGGGCCCGCCTGCATTGAGGTTGAGGACAAGGCCTTTGAGGGCAGTCCGGCGCTGGTAAAGCAGGGTATCGAACAGAGTTACCGCTATATGCGCCAGTTTGTATAAGGAAGATTGAAGTGCTTAAGATCGGACTGGTTGGCCTTGGCGGTATAGGGCAGGTGCATCTTTCCACCTATCAGCACCTTGAGGACTGTGAGGTGACGGCGATCTGCGATCCTTCGGAGGCGGGGCGGGAGCGGGCGAAGGCGAAGGGCATCCCCTGTTACGGTGACCTCCCGTCCTTACTGGAAGCCCGCGCTGTTGATGTGGTGGATGTCTGCGTTCCCTCGTTCCTCCACCGGGACCGCGTTATGGAGGCCCTGGCGCACGGCCTTCCGGTGATCTGCGAGAAGCCCCTGGCCCTGAGCGGCGCCCATGTGCGGGAGATGTATGCCCTGGCGGAGAAGAAGGGTCTTCCCCTCTTTGTGGGTCATGTGTTGCAGTTTTATCCCGCTTCCAAAGCGCTTCACGCCATGGTGGAAGACGGGCGTTTCGGCAGGGCCCTCGACGCGGTCTTCCTGCGCCTCTCCGCCTGCCCCAAATGGGCCGGCGGGGGCTGGCTTTTCGACAAGGCCAAGAGCGGCCTCCTTCCCTTCGATCTGCACATTCACGATCTGGACCTTATAATCAGCCTCTTTGGAAAGCCCGAACGGTACGAGGTCTTTTCCGGGGGCCGCGAAGGGCTTGGCTACAGGGAACAGTACCGCTTCGTTTATCAGTATAAAGACCTCAACGTCTGCGCCGAAGCCGCGTGGTACAAGGCGGAGTTCCCCTTTACCGCCGCTTGGCGGGTGTATTTTGAAAAGGCCGTGGTCATCTATGACGGCAATAAACTTACCGCCTATAAGGACGAGGGCCCGCCGGAGGAATTCGACATTGAGGAGAAGTTCAAGATTCCCACGGGGATTAACCTTCCCCCCACAGGGGTCTTTTATGAGGAATTGAGTTTCTTCCTTGACCGTATACGGGCGGGGGACAAGACCCTGTACCGCCGGGACGAGATAATCGCCCTCATTGATATTCTGGAAAACATCGCACAGGAGTCGCCATGAACACCATTACCGCCCTTGACATTGCCGGGATGATCGATCATTCCCTGCTTAACCCGAAATACACCCGGCAGGAAGTGGAGGCGGGTTGCCGTCTTGCGGAGGAATACCGATGCGTCACCGTGTGCGTCAAACCCTGCGACGCGGCCCTGGCTTACGGCATTCTCAAGGGTTCGGGGGTGATTACCACCACCGTCGCCGGCTTTCCCCACGGGAGCAATCTCACGGAGATAAAGACGCTGGAGACGAGGCGGGCCATAGAGGAGGGCTGCGGCGAGGTCGATATGGTGATGAACATAGGCCGCTTCCTTTCCGGCGATTACAACCTGGTACAGGACGATATTTCGGCGGTCGTCGAGGAAGCCCACCGGGTGGGGGCCCGCGTAAAGGTGATTCTTGAAAACGCCTATCTTACGGCGGATCAGATCAGGAAGGCCTGCGAGCTTGCGGCGGCGGCCGGGGCGGACTTTACCAAGACCTCCACGGGCTATGCCCCCTACGGCGCGCGGATCGCGGATCTCAGGATCATGCGGGCCAATACCCCCCTTACCATGCAGGTAAAGGCCGCCGGCGGGGTCAGGCAGCTTGACGATGCCCTGGCGGTACGGGCGGTGGGGGCCAGCCGTTTCGGGTGCACCACCACGGAAAAGATGATAAAGGAAGCGCGGGAACGGGAGGCCAGGGGGGAGCTTGTTGTCCCCGGGGACAGCGAGGTGCGGGAACTGGCCTACCTCAGATAATCGCATGGTAGAAGTATCGGGCCTTACCAAAAACTACGGAAGCCACAGGGCGCTTGATAACCTCAGTTTTACCCTCAGGGATGGGGAGATCACGGGGCTCTTGGGCCTTAACGGGGCCGGGAAATCCACCACGATGAATATCATCACCGGCTGCCTTTCGGCCGGTTCGGGGAAGGTTCTTATCAACGGCATAGACATAGAGGCGGAGCCGGAACGGGCCAAGCTCCATATCGGCTACCTGCCCGAGATACCGCCCCTCTACACGGACATGAAGGTCCGTGAATACCTGGACTTTGTGTGCGACATAAAGAGGGTGGGGGAGGGCCGGAAGGAGCGGATGGAGGCGATCCGCGCCGGAACCGGCATCGGGGAGGTGTACGGGCGGCTTATCGGGAACCTCTCCAAAGGCTACAGGCAGCGGGTAGGGCTGGCCGCCGCCCTGACGGGGAATCCGGCGGTCCTGGTGCTGGACGAACCCACGGTGGGCCTCGATCCGGCCCAGATAATCGAGATTCGGAATCTGATCCTTGAGCTGGGGAAGACCTGCACGGTACTCCTCTCGTCCCACATCCTTCAGGAGGTACAGGCCGTTTGCGGCCGCGTGATTGTGCTCCACGAGGGGCGGATTGCGGCGGATCTGCGGAACGACGAAATGGGAAGCGGCGCTTCGCTCGAAAAAATATTCATCGATCTGGTAAAGGGCGCGGAGGGCTAGATGACGGCGGTGCTGAAACGGGAATTCAAAGCGTACTTCCATACTCCCCTGGGCTATGTGTTCATCGGGGCCTATTGGCTTTTTACCGGTTTCTTTTTCTTCAACTACAACCTCTACGGTAACTCCAGCGATCTCAGGCTCCTTTTCGGCGCGCTCTTTACCGTCACCCTGTTCCTCGTCCCCATCCTGACCATGCGCCTCTTGAGCGAGGACCGCAAGATGAAAACGGACCTCATCTTCCTCATGTCCCCGCTGAGCAGCGTTGCGGTGATTGCCGGAAAGTACCTGGCCGCCCTCTGCGTGTACCTCCTCGCGATGAGCGGCGTTCTGGCCGTGTCGCTGGTGGTGGAACTGTTCAGCGAGGCGGAGTGGCCGGTCATCATCGGCCACTTTACGGGGCTCTTTTTGTTGGGGGGCGCCCTCATTGCCATCGGGCTTTTTATTTCCGCCCTGACGGAGAACCAGATCATCGCCGCCATCGGCGGCTACTGCGTGGGCTTCCTGATGATGCTGCTGGACGGCGTGGCCGTGATCATGCCGGAAAATTTCCTGGCCGGGGTTTTGAAGGTCATGTCCTTCAGGACCCGGTACGAATATTTCACCCTGGGAATTCTGGGGATCGACCACATCGTGTACTTTATCAGCGTTTCGGCGTTTTTTGTGTTTCTTACCGTAACCCGGTTTGAAAAGCGGCGGTGGGCCTAATGGCGCGCCTCACCCTTCCCGGCAAACTCGGCAGACGGGGCGCCGCGGCCGCGTCCATCCTCTTCGTCGCGGTCTTTGTATGTGTTATCAACGCGGTGTTCCTGCTCCTGGCGCAGCGCTTTCCCGTCCTGAGCGTGGATTTAACCCAAGGGAAGCTTTTCAAACTCTCGGAGCGGACCGTTGAGTATATCAGGAATTTGCGGAAGGAAGTAAGCATCTATGTGCTGGCCAGGGAGGAGACTTTTGCCGATACTTCCTCGTACAACGCCCAGGCCAATGAGGTGTTCAAACAGTTTGAAAAGAACAGCCCCCGCGTTTCCCTGGTCTATGTGGATTATGTGAAGAACCCCGGCTTCGCCGCCGCCTACCCCGGCCTTGCCATGAAGCACGGGGATGTGCTTGTGGCCCTTGCCGGGGACGCCGGGGGAACGGGGAAACACTCCCTCGTAAAGACGGAGGAACTCTTTAACTATGCCAGGGGCCGGGAGGGGGAGCTTGCCATCGTGTCCTCCAGGGCGGAGGAGGCGATCTATACCGCCATCCTCAGCGTGGAGAGCGAGAGGCCGGTGCGGATCGCCCTTGTTACCGGCCACGCCGAATATACCATGGATGCGTTCACCGCCGTGCTCAACAAGAACAACTACGAGACCGTCCCGCGGAATCTGATGCGGGGCCGGATAGAACCCGGTACGGACATCGTACTGATTGTCGCGCCCAAGGAGGACTTTACCGCCGAAGAACTGGAAATCCTCGACGAATTCCTCATCAACGGCGGGGACTACGGCAAAACCCTCTTCTACTGCGCCGATCCCTCCCAGCCGCCCCTTGAGCGTATCGCCGTCTTCCTCAGTGAATGGGGGGTTTCGGTGGAGGACGGGGCGGTCTTTGAAACCGACGAGACGCGGGTATACAACTACCAGCCCTTCTACGCTGTGGCGGACTACGCGGAAGAGGAGTATTCGGGCCTTTTGATGACCGCCTCCAAACCCATGCTGGTCCCGGTCAGCCGCCCCCTGCGGCTCCTCTTCGATTACCGGAACAACTATTCGGTAAAGCCCCTGCTGGAGTTCGGTCCCTCCACCGGGGTCCGCCCCTCAAACACCCCGGACACCTTTACCGCCGGCGACGCGGCCCTCCACGGCCCCTTTCCGGCCCTGGCCCTGTGCAGGTATTCGGTGATCAACCGGGAAACCGGCAAGGCGGAGAAGGTTTCCAATGTGCTGGTATCCGGCTCCGCGGGCCTGCTCGATACCCTTGCGGTGGACAATCCGGCCTTCGCCAATACCGAATACCTCGTGAACACGCTGAACCGGCTTTCCGGCCGGCAGGACATAATCCCCCTTACCCCCAAGAGTTTTACCGGCAGGGGCCTTAACCTCCCCCGGTTCACCGTCAACCTTCTGGGACTCCTGTTCATCGTTCTGTTCCCCGCCGCCATCCTGGCTGCCGGACTTGTAATCTGGATTAAAAGAAAACACTCATGAAGCGCCGGACCTGGGTTCTGTTGTTCCTGCTGCTGCTTGTTCTTGGGGCCGCCCTCCTTTTTCTGCGAATCCCGAAGGAAGCCGGGGCGGAGGAGGTGGGGGGCGGATTCCTTGCGGCCCATGACATCGGGGATGTTGAGGAGATCCGGATAACGAACCGGCATGACGCATTTTCCGTGTGGCAGGAGGAGGGGGGATTCATCCTGGCGGACCTTCCCATGGATCAGGTAAACGCCGAATACCTCCTCTTGCTCCTTGAGGAATCCTCCAGGGTTGAGTACGTCACCCTGGTGTCCGAGGGTACGGGGAAAAGCGCCTTGTATGGGCTCGACGATCCCGAGGCGGCGGTGACGATACGCTATACGGACGGTTCGGCCCTGTCCCTGATCTTCGGCGATGAGGAGCCGATTTCCCGGGGACGGTACTTCATGGCCGAAGGCGGGGACGCGGTATACCTCATGGATCGCAGCCGGGTGGTACGCTTCCTCCAGCCCCTGAAGAATTTTATCAATTTTGAGATTGTCCCCCCCAGGGGCTACCCCTCACCCCTGGAGGCGATACAGAGCCTCCGC
>JAISQV010000319.1 GCA_031273985.1 Spirochaetaceae bacterium
TCGACGGTCAAAATCCGCTGAGCCCGTTGCGTTAATCCCCTAAACACAAAGCCCCCCTCATCATACACGTTCACCGTGAATCATACCCAATTCCGGCGCGGGAAACAAGATGAAACGCCGCCATAATCGGCAATTCAGCGTCAAGGTTCGTGGTAAACATCAGAATACGGGCGCATCCCCAGCAGAGCTGGGGACCGGGCTATACGGGGAAGAGCCCGCTCACCGGTTCGCGGGGGAGGCTATCGCTCCGGCCCCAGCGCTTCGCGCCGGGTCCGCCCTTCGGGCGCCCCTCCTATCCCTTGCGCGGGAACGGGGGGGGGGGGGCGTTGGGGGGGGGACACCCCCCGCACGGGGGTAGCGGAAGACCCCGCAGGGCCGCAGGCCCGAGGAGGCTGGAGCGCAGGGGGCTCGGCCCCCTCCCTCGCGCAAGCGGGTTCTTGCGCCGGGTCTGCCCTTCGGGCACCCCTCCTATCAGCCGCAGACCCTGCCGGGCAAGCCGCCGCCAATATTCCTGCCGGGATCGCCGGTACGGGGGGCTCATTGGGTATATACCTACCGGTAGGTAGGTTACGGCGGCAAGACATCCCCTGCGGGGACGCCAAACCTTCTCTTGGTCAGAGGCGCAGGCTTCGGTTATGAAAAAATCCCGTGTAGATATTGGTGAATAATACGGTGCTGACTCTCGGCGGTCAGCTTGACTTCCCGGTTGATGAACAAAAGCGCCCAGGTCTGCACAAGGCCGAAAAATGTTTCCGCATAGGTTTTTTGCCGGTTCTTCATATTGCCGTGATCCGCCGCGGCTTCCTCAAAAAGCCGTTCAAGAATTACGAGAAGACGCTTCCGTATCCCGTTTCCCGGCTCGTAGCCCGCCGTTTCAGGTGCACCGGAGTAGAGACTCACCAGAAGCCGGAAGTAATCGGGCTGCGCCGCTGCAAAATTTAAAATCTCACGAAACAAATTGCTCAAATTCATAACGAGATCATGCTCGTATTTAGCCGCCTTTCCGGTCAGTTCCAGCAGGGGCAGCCCGTAGTCCGCAACGATAGCAGCCAACAGCGCGTCCTTGCTGCCAAAATAGTAGTACAGCGCCGGCTTTGTAACTCCCGCTTCGCTGACTATCGTCAGCACACTGGTAGATTCAAAACCCAGGCGGGAAAAAAACCGCAGCGCCGTTTCAAGGATAGTCTTTCTTGTTCCCAAATCTTGATCCATAGTTTTAATATACCTACCGGTAGGTATATTGTCAAGATGCAGCCGGAAGCAGTGCGGAATGATGGACTGTTACTGCTTTTGGATGCGGTCGATTATGAGGCAATGCGAGCCCTTTACCCCCCGCCGGTTTTGGGGTAAACTTTGATAGACTTGAGGCTCGGGATGATCCGGTCTTCGGAGAAGGAGTTTACCATGAAAAGACTTACCGTAATGAGCTTTATTCTCGCGGCGGCGCTGACGGTGGCGGGCTGCGCTTCCTCGGCCGGCAAGGCCCAGAATTTTTCCGCCTCCGCGATCAGTATTCAGGGACCCCGGGGCGGTTATATCCCCGCGATCCTGACCATTCCGCAGGGCGGGGATGGGCCCTATCCCGTCGTGCTCATCGCCCACGGACACGGGGGCAGCAAAACCGAGAACGGGGGCTTCGATCTCCTGGCGGAGGTCCTGGCGCGTAGGGGCATTGCTTCCCTCAGAATGGATTTTGCCGGCTGCGGGGACAACACCGAAGATTTTACCCAAGGTAACCGCCTCTCCTATATGCTCGATGATCTGGCCGCCTGCAAGGCCTATCTGCAAACCGTGCCGGAGGCGGATACTTCCCGCCTGGGCTTGCTCGGTTACAGCATGGGGGGGCGTGTCGCGGCGGTCGCCTCGGGCAGGGACCCGGATTATAAGACCGTAGTGCTCTGGTCCCCGGCGGTGCTCCCCGGAGCGGAGGACCTTTACGCCTTCATGCAGCTTGCGGGCGAAGAAGGCTTTACGGCCCTCTACGATACGGCCAAGGCGGAGGGGGCGGCCACCTACACCAACGCCTTCGGGGCTGTCCAGACCCTGGGGCTGGGCTGGTTTGACGATATGGTAACGGTTAATCCCCTGACGGAATTCTCCGGCTTTGCCGGGAAACTGCTCCTCATCACCGCAAGCGAGGACACGATAATCCCCACGGATCACGCCCGGCGTATCACCACCGTAGCGCCCAGGGCCCAGGAGATAAAATGGCGGGAGATACAAAACGCCGATCACGGCTACGGGATATATTCCGGGGAGGGCCACCTCACGGAACTCACCGCCCGGACTTCGGCGGATTTCTTTAAGGACACCCTCTAGCACTGCCCCGTCATGTCTCCCTTTACGCCCGCCGCTCTGAGGGGCCTCCTTGAGGCGGCGGGGATCCTCGAAGGCGGCTTCGAGGGACTCATCCGCTACAACGAGCCTTTGGCGGCGCATACTACCTTCAAGGTGGGGGGCCCCGCCGATTGCTGGCTGCAGCCCCGGGGGAATTGCTTTCCCGCCTGCGCCGCCGCCCTGCTCCGGGAAGCCCGCCGGCGGGCCGTCCCGGTTTTTATCCTGGGGGGCGGCGCGAATCTGGTGGTCGCCGACCGGGGCATCCGGGGGCTGGTTCTGGACACCGGCGCCTGGACCGGCTGGGAATTTGCCCCCGGCGGGGACAGCCTCCTGGTCCGCTCCGGCGTCCCCGGAGACTCCCTGCCCGATGTTTTGGCGGGGGCGGGCCGGGGGGGGCTGGAATTTTTGGCCGGAATGCCCGGCTCCGTGGGGGGTATGGTCTGGATGAACGCCCGGGCCCAGGAGCGCTCCGTCTCGGATGCCCTCATGGAAACGGAGA
>JAISQV010000235.1 GCA_031273985.1 Spirochaetaceae bacterium
CATGTATTTATTTTGGCGGCAATGTCCATCTCATCGGAGCGTCCGAGGTAGCCGCCGAGCCATGCGTAGCCGCCGCCGGGCGCGTACTTGTCTATGGTCGCACGCACCGTGGAGCGCACGTATTCCTCGGTAACATTGTTGTAGTTTTCATCGGGGTAGAAATTGTACCCTCCCACGACGACCAGCTTGCCCTTGTGCTTCTCCTTCACCGCGAGCAGATTGTTGCACTCCTGTGCGGGGTCCCAGTACTTTACGCCTATGTCTATATAGTCCTGCATCCAGTCCTCGCAGCGCCCGCAGTTGTGGAGCTGGATGAGGATGTCCCGGTCATTGGCGGGCTTCGTTTGGCGGGCATAGATAGGCTTGAACAGCCTGCGGAATACATCGGTAGAGAAGAAAGGATCCTTCTGGGCGGAGTTATCATCGCCAATGTAGGCAAGGTCCGGTTTGATGTACTCAAGGGTCTTCTCGTTGTAGGGATCGTAGAAAGTCTGCATCCAGTCGAGGAGTTCCGCACATTCCTCAGGCTCTTCGATCAGGGCGCAGAGACATTCCTCAAAACCCATAAAACCCACGAGCGACTGGAACGTTCCGCCCGAGAGCATACACATAACACCGGTAGTTTCCCTGTTGATATGTGCGGTAGCATCCTTGGCTATCTTTTCCCAGTCAAAGCTGTCCGCCGGCGCCACATCGGGCAGTTTGAGAACTTCCCGCCACTTGGTAATATCCTTGAGAATGAAGGCGCCGGGTTTGGGGAGCCCCTGGAAATTGGTTTCCGCATTGGATACATAGGGAACCCCCCACATATCCTTCCACTCGGTAACGCCCGGCCCTCCGCTAAAGGGAAAGATGGGGGCCATGGCCCCCAGTACCGGGTGGTACTTGGTCGGTGTGCCCGACGGCGGCCACATTCCCCCCATGGTAAAATTCGGAACATACTCGGGCATCTCGCCCCGGCCAAGCCTCAGGTAGTTTTCTTTGGGTGACAGCATTGCCATTTTATCCTCCGCATGAATTAGCTGGGTTATGTTCAAAATTCTGCTGCTTTGAACAAGCCCCGGAAAACTGTTCACAAGACAGTTTTTCTCTTGAGTCCGGGATGATTACAAATACAAGATCATCCCCCGGATCAGTAATTCATTATCCGGTGGTATTTCCGTTTTTGTCAAATGATTTTTTTCTCTCACTAAATTTTTTATGACGGGCCACCGCAAGCCGCATCACTTTAGCTGTTGTTGGGAAAAATAGCCGGCGAAGGTGCTACATATTCGAGTGGGGCGGCCCTAAATCCCCAAAAGCGCGGCGTATGCGTCCAGGGCGGCGTCGCCGGAAACTCCCTGAAGGACCCTTTTGGTAAGAATCTTCCCCAACTGCACCCCTTCCTGATCGAAACTGTTGACGTTCCATACAAAGCCCTGAAACATGACCTTGTTCTCAAAATGGGCCAGCAGGGCCCCCAGGGCGGCGGGGCCGAGCCGCCTGCCGTAGATTAGGCTGGAAGGCCTTCCGCCGGGAAAGTCCCGGTTAAGGTTGGGGCCCTCCGCCCGCTGCCCCCTGGCAAAGGCGGCGATCTGGGCGGCAAGATTCGCCAGAAGCTTGGTCTGACTCGAGGAGCCTTCCACCTGCACATCGTCCCCCGCCTGGCTTTCCGTGAAGCCCAGAAACTGCAGGGGCACGATGTCCGTGCCCTGGTGGAGGAGCTGGTAGAAGGAGTGCTGGCCGTTGGTGCCGGGCTCGCCGAAGACCACGGGCCCCGTGACGTAACCCAGGGGGGCGCCGTCCCGGTTGACCCGCTTGCCGTTGGATTCCATGTCCAACTGCTGGAGGTGGGCGGGGAAGCGGGAAAGGGCCTGGCTGTAGGGCAGTATCGCCGTGTAGGGGTAGCGGAGAAAGTTTCGCTCCCATACTCCGATGAGAGCGTCCAGGAGGGCGGCGTTTTCGAGGAGCTCCGGGTTAAGGGCCAGGGCGTCGGCCTCGTGGGCCCCGGCGAGGAATTCCCGGAAGGTTTCCGGGCCGAAGGCCAGGGAGAGTATCACCCCGCCCACGGCGGAGCTTGCCGAGTAACGGCCGCCTATAAAATCATCGATGTAGAAGGAATCGAGGTAGGCGGGGTTGTGGGCCAGGGGGCTGGTTTCACTGGTTACCGCCACAACATGCTTTGCCGGATCGAGGCCCGCGGCGCGGAGCTTCTCCTTGACAAAGAGCTCATTGGCCAGAGTCTCCTGGGTGGTTCCGCTCTTGGAGACCAGTACGAAGAGGGTTTCCTCCAGGGGGAGCCGCGCCAGCACCGCCGATGCGTCGTCGGGGTCAACGTTGGAGATAAAGGCTGCCCGGAGTTGAGCGCGGCCCTCGGCGCGGGCCCAGTTTTCCAGGGCCAGGTACAGGGCCCGGGGGCCCAGGTCCGAGCCGCCTATGCCTATCTGGACGGCGGCGCTGAAGCGTTTGCCCGTGGCGCCCCGCAGGGTCCCCGCCCGGACCGCCCCGGCAAAGGCGGCCACGCGATCCGTCTGCTCCCGGTAAAAGAGCCCCAGGTCCTTTCCCCCGTCGATCACGGCCTTTCCAAGCTGCCCCCGGAGGAGCTGGTGGAGCACCCTGCGGTTTTCGCCGGTGTTGATGATGGCGCCGTCCAGGAGAGCCTTGTACTTGCCTATGAGTTCCTGCTCTGCGGCGAGCTCCCGGAGCAGGGCAATAACCCGGTCGTCCAGGCTCTTGGCTGCCCAGGAATAGTTAAGGCCCCCTCCCTGGGGGACCAGGCATTTCCGAACCCGCTCCGCATCCAGGTTTTTCGCATAATTGAAACTGTAGTTTTCCGCCAGCGCGGCAAGTTTTCCGTATACGGCGGTCTTGTCAAAATCAAGGTAAGTCACTGGATCCCCCCGGGATGATTCAATTTCCACGCCGGCAGCGGCGGGATACGGCGGAGCCGGGTCCGGGACACCGGGTTTTGGACCCGCGGCCCCGGATTCAGCACCTGAACAGGAAGCCTCACAGGCCCCTAATCTTCCAGTTCCGGAATACTTTCCTTCATGCAGGCCAGGAAGTCTTCCCCGGTAACGCCCTCCCTGAGGCAGACGAAGACGGTATTGTCCTTGCCGGCTACGGTACCCAGCACATCGTCCAGGCCCAGGTTGTCCACCGCCAGGGCCACGGAGTCCGAGTGGCCGGAGTAGGTCTTGATGACCACCATGTTGCCGGACCACTCGATGGAGATGTATCCCCGCAGAAAATCGTGTATGTAGGTCCGTTCCGTTTCCTGCCGTTCCTCATCGCTGGGAAGCGTGTAGACGTAACCGTTCCGGCCATCGGAAATCTTGCCTACCTTGAGGAGCTTGAGGTCCCGTGAAAGGGTTGCCTGGGTTACCGGGTGGCCCTCCTGCTGCAAATGCCCCAGCAGGGCTTCCTGGGATCCAATCCGGTAGGTCTTTATCAGCTTGCGAACTGCCTTGAGCCGGGCGAGCCGTTCTTTCATCGTGTCTCCGGGAGGGGAAGATTTGATCGTTTCCTGTATAAATATACAGGAAAGTATGGCCCCTTTGCAAGCAAGCGCAAAACCGATGCAAAATGACGAACCCAGGAATCTGTTTGGGCGCGGGGCACCGGCATTTATTTTTTCCAAATCCTGAAATATCATAAAATTCAAGTTTTTGGAGGAAAAAACAACCGCAAAGATACACAAAGGAAGGGAAAAGGATATATTCTGATTAAAACCTTTACTTTCCCTTTAGTCCATGGCGGGAAAGTGCTCTTTGTGTCCTTAGCGGTTAAAATTCTTCAAGTTTTGGTAATTTGACAGCGCCTGAAAGCAAACGCCGATGCCCTGCAGGGCGGGGCTGCGGTTGACATAAGTTTCATTTTGGTTGTTTATGTTCATTCACTATGAGTAAGATAGAAAATAACCTTTCCACAGGGAGTGTGCTGACCCGGTTGGTCGTGTTTGCCGTGCCCTTCCTGCTTTCGAACTTCGTCCAGTCCCTGTACAATGTGGCGGATATGCTGATTGTGGGGAATTTTAGCGGTACCTACAGTATGTCGGGCGTGGTAATCGGGGGCCAGCTAACCATGATTCTGACCAATCTGGTGATGGGACTCTGCATAGGCGGTACCATGCTGATAGGTCAGTATCTGGGCGCCGGGGACCGGGCGGGGCTTTCCCGGATAACGGCGACCCTGATCACGCTGCTCGCCGTGACGGCCCTGATCCTTACGGCGCTAATGCTGACCTTCAGGGACCTCATACTCCGGCTTATCAAAACACCGCCGGAATCCTACGCCGAGGCGCGGCGCTACCTTACGGTAACGGTGTCGGGGATTCTCTTCATCTTTGGCTACAATGCCCTGAGCGCCATACTCCGGGGCATGGGAAACTCCAAACGCCCCTTTTACTTTGTGCTGGCCGCCTGTCTTACCAACATAGCGCTGGACCTGATCTTCGTGGCGGGTTTCCACTGGGACGCCTTCGGCGCGGCCCTGGCCACGGTGATTTCCCAGATGATCAGCATGATGCTGTGCATCATCTACCTGAAACGGAACGATTTCCAGTTTGATTTCAAGCCCCGGTCCTGGAGGATCCACGGGGCCGAGGCGCGGCTCATCGTCCGCTTCGGGCTCCCCTCCTGCATACAGAACGGGGTAACGAGTTTTTCCTTTCTGTTTATTACGGCCATCGTGAATACCGTGGGCGGGGTCAGCGCCTCCGCCGCCGTGGGGGCCGCGGGGAAGCTCAACAGTTTCGCCTTCATGCCCACCCAGGCCATCAGCGCCTCGATCAGCGCCATGAGCGCCCAGAATTTCGGGGCCAACCGCGTAGACCGGGCCGCCCAGGCCTGCCGCATTGGGACGATCTTTGCCGTGGCCGTTACCTGGACCTTCTTTGTTGTGGTGCGGATCTTTCCGGCCCAAATGCTCGGCTTTTTTGGGGGCGACCCCGAGATGATAGGGAACGGGGTTACCTATCTTCGCAGCTTCAGTTTTGATTTTCTGGTGATTCCCTTCATCTTCTGCATCAACGGCCTCCTGATGGGCGGCGGGCACACCATGTTCACGCTGATCACCGGTATGCTCAGCGCTGTGCTGCTCCGGGCGCCGGCCTGTTACCTTTTTGGGGTGGTTCTGGATTGGGGCCTCTTCGGCGTCGGCATGGGCGCCCCCGTGGCCAGCGTGGGGACCCTGGCGGTCATGATCGTCTACCTGTCCACGGGAAAGTGGAAGCGCAACGCCGTGAGGAGAGGCGGCCCCGCGGTGGTCTCGCTGAAAGGGGAGTCTCCGCGCTAGCAAAGAAGGCAAGCACTTTCCCCTTACTGGTGCAGGGGAAAGTACAGGCGCAACAGGATGAAGCTTAAGCGCGGCGGCGGACCCTTCTCAGCCCGCCTGCTGCAGGACGACGCCCTCCTTCGAGTTGGCGCGGAGCTTTTTCAACTCAAACAGAATCATGCCCCCCGTAAGCAGCACGGCAAAACCGTCTGCCACGGGAGCGGCGGCCACAACCCCGTAGAGCCCAAAGAGGCGGCCAAAGATCAGCATACAGGGGATAAGCGCCAGAAACTGTCTCAGCATGGTCAGGAAAATGGAGATTTTAGGCCGTCCTGTTACGATGAACATATTGGACGAGATAACCTGAAAGCCCGTCAGGGGCAGCAACAGTGTTTGTATGCGCATGGCCCGGGGGGCAAAGCTGAGCAGCGCCGCGCTGCCCTGGGGCGCAAAGATGCTCACCAGAAAGTTGGGCATACTTTGAATAACGATGAAGCCCGCGGCGCAGATCGCCGTTGCCGCCGTTACCGCGCCAAAGTAGGCGCGCATTACCCGGCCGAATTTCTTTGCCCCGTAGTTGTAGCCCAGGATGGGCTGGGCTCCCTGGTTGATCCCGAAAACCGGCATCATGATCAGCATCATAATGGAACCGGCAATGTTGAGCCCCGACATGGCCACATCGCCGCCGTTGGGGATGCCCAGCCCCGCGGCGCCGTACCAGCCCATACTCTTGTTGTTGATAAGCTGCACGGCGCTCATGATAAACTGAAGGAGAAACTGGGCGGAGCCAAAGGCCATGATCTGCCCCGCCACCTTGAGGGAGGGCCGGAAGCGCCGGGGCTGCAGCCGGATCACCGCCCTGGGGCTCGTGGCAAAGTACATGATCCAGGCGGCGCTGGCCAACTGCGAAATGATCGTTGCCAGGGCCGCTCCCTCCACGCCCCACCGGAAGCCGAAAATAAAAATCGGGTCCAGAATCAAATTGGTTCCGGCGCCTATGAACTGCCCTACCATCGTAATCGTGGGGAAGCCCTGCGCCCTGGTACAGTGGGAAAAACCGAAGCCCAGCTGTACAAAAACGGAACCGTACAGAATGATGCGGTAGTAATTTTTGGCGTAACCGATCAGCCCGCTTCCTTCCTGGGCGCCCAGGAGGGATATAAAGAAGTCCAGAAAAACAAGCTGCACCACCATAAGTGCAGCGCCAAGAAACAGGGCTATGAAAAAACAGTGGTTCAGCGCGTTTTGCGCCTCCTCCCGCCGTCCCTGTCCCAGGCGTATGGAAATCATATTGGCCGCGCCGACGCCGAAAAGCATCGCAAAGGCCATACCAACGGTCATCAGGGGCATTACCAGCGAAAGCCCCCCCAAGGCCAGTTCATGAACCCCCCGGCCTACAAAAATACGGTCCACGACATTGTATAAGGCATTTACCAGCATACCGCTGATAGCCGGAATCGAGAACCGGATGAGCAGCTTTCCTATACCCTCGGTACCCAGCCGGCTTGCCGCGTCCCCCTGGGGACGGGGCGGCGTTCCGGCGCTTTGAGGGTTCTGCTCCCTGCGTTGTTTTGTATCGAACATGGGGCTATTTTGCACGTTTCAACATAAATGTAAAGAGGAAATGTGGAGGGCGTAAAGGACAGCGCGCTGGACTCTATTCTTCTCCTTAATTTTCCCTTTACGTTCCCTTTGGGCCATAGCGGGAAAGTGCGTCTTCGTGGTTCCTATTTTTGGGGATTTGTATTCAGTCTGGAATTGCGGGTCAAGTTTAGGGGCAGGCCGCGGGGTATGGGGCTCCCCGTCAGGGTATCAGCCCTATGGCCTCGTCCAGGCGGGTCAGCCTGCGCCAGACCAGGGCCAGCACCTCTTCCGGCGGTTCGACCATGTCCTTTATGAATACCGGCCGTATCCCCGCCGCGTGAAGCGCCCTGATACCGGCGGGGGAATCCTCAAAACCCAGGCAGTCTCCGGCGGAAAGGCCCAGCCTGTCCAGGGCCTTCAAAAAAATATCCGGCGCGGGCTTGCTCCGGCTTATCTCATCCCCGCAGATAATAACGGAAAAGCGGCCTCCCAGCCCGCCCTTCTCCAGCTTCCACTCGGCGGTGCTCCGCGCCGTGGACGTGGCTACCGCCGCCGGTATTCCCCGCTCCGCCAGATGATCCAAAAGCGGAATCAGCCCCGGTTTTTGCCCTATGCCGTTCCGCTCCGCCTCTTCCATGATGAAGCGCCGCATCACTTCCCGGATCTTCTCGAAGGGAAAATCCGCTCCCAGGGCCTCCGTCATGATGGCCCGGTTGGAGGGCCCGTCTACGCCTATGGTCCTGACGGCTATGCCGGCGTCCGCGTCCAGCCCCAGTTCCCGGCAGGCGCGCACCCAGGCTTCCACGGCTGGCCTTTCCGTGTCGAGCATGAGGCCGTCCATGTCGAAGATAACCCCCGCCGGTCCGGAAAGGCCCCCTTCAGGAGTTTGCCGCGCCTTGCGCATAAAACCTCAGATTTTTTAACTACTTTTCCGCTACGGGTTAAGGAAAAGTAGACTTTTTGAGCGAAATCCCCGCTTTTGTCCGTGCCCTCCCCCGCGAAAGCGGGTTCTTCGTGGTTATAGTAACAATTTGTTCTTACGCATCGATTCGCATAGACGACACAGACTCCGTACTAGGCAACGTAGGCTTCCAAAACCTGCTTGCGGACGGGGTGCTGAAGCCGCTTCAGGGCCTTCTTCTCAATCTGCCGTATCCGCTCCTTGGTCAGATGGAAGCGCTCGCCTATCTCCTTGAGCGAAAGGGGCGCCACATTGCCCAGACCGTAGCGGAACCGGATAACCTCGGCCTCCTTGTAGTCCAGCGTTTCCAGCACCCGCTCAATATCGCCCTGGAGGGAATCGTCCATGGCCTCCTCCTCGGGCGCCCGGTAGCCCTCATCCTCGATAAAATCGCCCAGCAGGGAGGAATCCCGGTCCGTGTACACCGGGCTCTCCAGGGAGATGAGGTCCCGGCTGATATTGAGAATATCGCTCACATGATCCGCGTCCATGTCCAGAAGCCGGGCAATCTCCCTAATCTCCGACTCGGCGCCGTTGTGGTCCCGGCAGAGTTTGCGGGCCTTCTCGATCTGCACAAGCTCGTTGGCCCGGTTCAGGGGAAGCCGTATCATCCGGGACTTTTCACAGATAGCCTTGAGGATGGCCTGTCGTATCCACCAGACCGCGTAGGATATAAAATGGTAACCCTTGTCAACATCGTAGCGTTCCACCGCGTTGAGGAGCCCTATGTTCCCCTCACTGATCAGGTCCTCCAGGGGCAGGCCCTGGCCCTGATACTTTTTGGCCACATTCACCACAAAACGGAGATTTGCGTTTACCAGGCGGTTCCGGGCCGCCTCGCTGCCCTGGGCCGCCGCACGGGCTGTGCTATCTTCCTCTTCCCTGGTCAGCAGGGGAACCTTATTGATCTCTTTGAGGTACATGGAAAGCGTGTTTCCATCAAAATTGGCCGACGCCGCCGGGTAACGGGTCCTGCTTTTATGTACGGGCGTCTTGACTGTCGTCATGGTCTCTCCTTCAATTCCTTGTACTGGGGCCATTTTCAAAACCCGTAGGCTTTGAAAAACCTCACTAACTATAAAGCAATTAGCGTGCCAATACCCCGCCAAGACGAAGAAAAAACAATATTTTTTGCATATTTTTTCCTCCGGGGCTTCATGAATCGTTATATTATAAGGCCGCAAGCTTACAATTCCGGCGCGGGCAGGGCCTCCGGGCCGCTGTTTGCAATGAAACGGTTCTTCTTTCCCGTGAAATACGCCGCCCCCGGCACGTTTCGCCCCAAAAATGCCCCGGCCCCGCCGTTTCAGGCCCCGCCCTGTATCCAAATGATACAACGGCCCCTGGGGAGCCCGTTTTTGCGGCAAATTGACCCAGGGCGGAAGAAGGATGCAGGAGGGCTCCCCCGCGTAAGCGGGTTCTTGAGCCCCCTGAAGAACCCGCTAAGAACTCGCTTGCGCGAGGGAGGGTTCGCGGGGGAGAGCCTCCTCGGGCCTACGGCCCTGCGGGGTCTTCCGCTACCCCCAATGCGGGGGAGCACGAAGGGCAGCCGCAGGCTGTCTACCGAGAAATTTGGCCTGCTCCGGCGCACATAAATTCCCCATGTACCCATAAGTACCCTCCGCCTTTAGGCG
>JAISQV010000301.1 GCA_031273985.1 Spirochaetaceae bacterium
CCAATAACCGCCTGACCTGCAATACTGATACCGATTGCCGAACCAATAGCGGCAATACCCATCACAACACCCGCACCCAGTAATCCTACATCCATGACTAACTCCTGTTTCGGCGCGGTGCTTCTTCCGCGCACGGTAATTCCAGTCTCCCCGCGGCTGCGGAAGACCTGCAGTACCCGCCCTGCGCCCCAAGGCCACATAAATACGGGCTTTACGGAGGGCCGATGTTTTGACCACAGCGGCGTCTCCAATTCAATTCATCAGGGAAACCACCCGGAAATTTTTATGCAAAGCTTCCGAACAGCCCCAAACAACCTTGTCCCCAGGCCCCCGAACCGGGGGGATCAACCCGCCGGGGTTCGGAGGCGCCGCCCTACCGTTTTGCGAAGGGCCGGTAAGCGGTACCCGACCAGGAAAGTCCCACGTGGGTGGAAAATTCCAGGGTGTTCAAGCGGACCCCGTGAACGAGGACCGAAAGAACGTTAAGCATAATATTCAAGCCGTGGCCGAAGATCAAAAGGATAATCCCCAGAAAAATGAGGAAATTACCCAGCAAGGGCCCCGCCATGGTATTCACCGTGGCGGAGATTGAGGCTCCCGCAAGGCCCACGGCCCAAAGCCTGATATAGGACATGACATCGGAAAAAATATTGGCAATCCCCAATATCATGGAAATGATGTTCTTCAGACTCTCCAGAATGGATTGTCCTATGCCGTTCTCGTAGTTGGAAAACAGGAAGGTCAGTACAAAGCCCCCGGCGATCAGGTAAAGCGAAACCGGCAGGAAAGGTATTTGCCGGTAGTCATTGCTTGCCACCAGAGTCAGAACCACATTGTACATTCCTACAAGCATCCCCAAGTTTCCGAGATCCCCCAGGAGCCTGGGGGACCGTATGTTCCGGACTATGCCTATGACGTGGCCCACCCCCAACTGCAAGAGGGCCAGGGAGAAACAGAAGATCATCAAATTCTGATCGACTATGGCTTTGGCCGCCTCGGATTCCGCCGCAACAGCGTTGGAAATCAGGGGCAGGGAAAGGCTTTTCAAGACCTGGGGCAGGTAAACAGGCTCCACCCCAAACCAGGTACAGGTCAGGACCCCCCATAGCACATTGGTTAGGGCAAGGAGGAGGAGCATCTTTATGGCCTGGGGCACGCCGGTCTTTTTGGTCTTCAGGACGGCAACGATCCCAATGATGAAGAGCAGCGTCCCGTAGCCCGCATCGCCAAAGATCATACCGAAGAATATCGAGAAGAAAAGCAGGAACCAGCCGGAAATATCCACCTCGTTGTAACCGGGGGTTATCTCCATAAAACTCATGAGCGGGTAGATCAAACTTACCAGGCGGTTGTTCTTGAGTTTCGTGGGAACATTATCCTCCGGTTCGGGATCCTCCGCGAGGAGGGCCCAGCCGTTTTCCGAGGCCGTGCGTTTCAGGATTCCCAGCTCCTCCTGGGGTATATAACCCCTGAGCCAGGACACGGTCTTGCCGGGATCGATCTCCTCCAGGGTCTCCATATCCGCCTGGGCGCTTTCAAATTCGATCTGCGCCCTGATTTCACTGAGGGTCAAAGCCAGGGCAGGCCCCTGGGCGGCAAGGGCGGAAAGTTCCCCGTCAATGGTGATTATCCGCTCCTGCGCGGCGGAAATATCCCCCGTAATTTCATGCAGCGATTTTTCCGGCAGGCCGAAGGGTATCTCCCCCTCCAGGGCGGCGCCTATCACGAGAAAGCGCACCAGGGTCTTGTCCCGGGAAAGCACCAGAACCTGAACCTCTTCGGGAAGCGCGTCAAAGGCCTCGCCGCTGAGCTCGTAGGGAACGAGCGCCAGACCTGCGGCCTCCAAATCCCTCAGCCCGTCAGGGTCAAAGTCCCCCCACTTCTCTATGCGGCTCAACTCCCGGTCCGCGGCGGCCAAGGTTTCCTGCAGCGCCTTGCGCTCATCACTGAGGGCCAGGGTTTGGGCGATGATAGCCTCTCCGTCACCCCCCGGAAGGGGCTTCTTCTTCTTGTCCGCATAGGGCTGGAGTATGCCCTGGGCGCTCTCCGCCCTGGCGCGGCGCTCCTGAAGGACTGAAAGATCCGCCGTAAGCACACCCCGTTTTTCCAGGTGCACCACGCCCGCTTCCCGCAACTTTTCCAGAGCCTCGCTGCGCTCCCGGTTAAACACCACCAGGGAGACTTTCTTCATGGGCACTATCATACGGCGTCTCCTTTGGCGGCGGAGGCTCCGGCCGCCCGGGCCAAACCGCGCTTGGAAATCTTGCCCCGCACCACTGCGGAGGTCTGCTGATCCCCCAGATATACGCCGATCTTCTTGATATTTTCCCTGGTCTCAGGGATTTTTACCTTTTCAAAAAGATTCACCCGCTGGGTCGTTACCCTTAACTCATGATCCAGCCGCTGCCGCTGTTCCTCCAGGGTCTGGGCCTCCAGATCGAGGAGAAAAACCTGCTTCATCCGTTCCACGGCAAGGTCAAGCCAGAGGGGGGTGCGGGCCAGATCGTAGGCCGCCGCCTCAAACTCCGCCCCCTCAAAGATGGGGATAACCACCCCGGCTATATTGCCCGTGGCGGTCCTGATTCTCGTTATTTTGAGCAGATCCGGCGTAAAGACGCCCCTTTCGCCGAAGACCGCGATCCAGACCTTGAAGGATTCGTCGATCCGCTCCTTTTCGGCAAGGAGTTCCCGGATTCTCGTCTCCACGGTGCGGATCTCCGCCTGAAGCTGCTGCTTCTTGAGCATCAGCGTAGGGAGGTAACGCTGGTACATGGCAAGGGCGTCTTTTTGTTTTTTCTGCTCATTTTTGGTGAGCTTTACTTTGGCCATTAAAGCTAACCCTCTACTGCTTGGGCCAGAATTTTTCGATGAGTTCCGTCCGCAGCCCCGTTTCTTCGGGACTGAAACAATCCGCGAGAATCTCCCAGCCCAAATCCAGGGCCCGCTCCAGCGGAATATTCACCGAAAGGTCCATCATCTGGGACTCGAACATCTCACCGTACTTGAGGAGCTTCTCATCCCAGGGTGTCATGATGAAGCCCATGGATTTCTTCTCCAGGGTATCCCGGTAGGAGGAGTACAGTTTGATCATGCCGTCCATCAGGGCGCGGTGATCAGCGCGGGTCTTGCCGTTTACCTGCTGCTTCAACCGGGAAAGGGAGCCAAAGGGCTCAATGCGCCCGTTCCGCAGGTAGTACTGCCCCTCGGTAATGTAGCCCGTATTATCGGGCACCGGGTGAGTTACGTCATCGCCGGGCATGGTCGTAACGCCCAGGACGGTAATGGACCCGGCGGTTTCAAAGTCTACGGCCTTTTCGTAGCGGCTGGCAAGCTGGGAGTAGAGATCGCCGGGGTAGCCCCGGTTCGAGGGGACCTGCTCCTGCGTAATGGAAATTTCCTTCATGGAGTCGGCAAAGTTCGTCATGTCGGTGAGGAGAACCAGCACATCCTTACCCTTGAGGGCGAACTGCTCCGCCACGGCCAGGGCCATGTCGGGGATCATGAGGCATTCCACCGTCGGGTCCGAGGCGGTGTGCACGAACATCACCGTCCGGGAAAGGGCGCCTCCCTCCTCCAGGGTGCCCTTGAAGAAGAGGTAGTCGTCGTACTTGAGGCCCATGCCGCCCAGGATGATCACGTCAACCTCCGCCTGCATGGCGATACGGGCAAGCAGCTCGTTGTAGGGCTCCCCGGAGACGGAAAAGATCGGCAGTTTCTGGGATACCACCAGGGTATTGAAGAGGTCTATCATGGGGATGCCGGTACGGATCATCTTGCGGGGAATGATACGCTGGGAAGGGTTAACCGAAGGCCCGCCTATGGGGATCATGTTTTCCTGAAGGGAGGGCCCCTTGTCGCGGGGAGCCCCGGAACCGGAAAACACCCGGCCCATGAGATCCTCCGAAAAGGAAACCTGCATGGGGCGGCCCAGGAAGCGCACCGTGTCGCCTGTGGAGACACCCCGTCCTCCGGCAAAGACCTGGAGGGAAACCATGTCGTTTTCAAGCCGGTTGACCTCCGCCAGGGAGGTGCCGAACACCGTATCCACCTCGGCAAGATCCCCGTAACGGACCCCTTCGGCCTTCACGGTGATAACGCTTCCGGTAATGGATTCAATCTTGCTGTATACCTTTTTCATCGTTCCGTCCTTGTCCTTTTATGCCAGCACCCGTTCCGCCGAGGGGTCAAGCCCCTGGGAACGTTCGGCAACCGTATCCTTGATCTCGGCCTCAAAGCCCTTGAAACGTTCGCTCTGCCATTCGGAGCCATTGTAGTCCAGGAATTTCTGCCTGAGCCGGTTGAACCATCCCCGGGCCTCATCCTTTTCGGCAAAGGTAAACCGGGAAGCCAGAATATTGAGCAGAATGGCAAAGGTGTAGGCCTGCCGTTCCGGGCTTACCGAGGCGTCCACCGCGTCAAAGGAATTCTGCTGGAAATACACCGAGTCCAGAAGCTCTCCCTTCAGGTAGACAATGTAGTCGTCAATGCTGGTGCCTTCCTCGCCTACCACCTTCATCATCTGTTCCACCTCGCTGCCCCGGCGCATAAACCCGTGGGCATAGGCAACCTTGTCGGCGGCTATGATGCCGGAGTATTTGGACCAGGAATCCAGGGGGTGAATGGCGGGGAATTTGCGGGCGTCGGAACGCTCCCGGGAAAGACCGTGGAAGGCGCCGACAACCTTGAGCGTAGCCTGGGTTACGGGCTCCTCGAAGTTGCCCCCCGCAGGAGAAACGGTGCCGCCTATGGTAACGGAGCCTATGGTCCCGTCCCGGAGCCGCACTATCCCCGCCCGCTCGTAGAAGGCGGCTATGTTGGACTCAAGGTAGGCGGGGAAAGCTTCCTCGCCGGGTATCTCCTCAAGCCGCCCGGACATCTCACGCATGGCCTGGGCCCAGCGGCTGGTGGAGTCCGCCAGAAGCAGGACGTTGAGGCCCATCTGCCGGTAATACTCCGCCAGGGTAACCGCCGTGTAGACCGAAGCCTCCCGGGCGGCAACGGGCATGGAGGAGGTATTACAGATGATGACGGTCCGCTCCATGAGGGAACGCCCCGTGCGGGGGTCCGTCAGTTCGGGGAATTCCTTGAGGGTTTCAACAACTTCGCCGGCGCGCTCGCCGCAGGCGGCCAGAATGACTATATCCACATCGGCGTGGCGGCTGGTGATCTGCTGGAGGACGGTCTTGCCCGCGCCGAAGGGTCCGGGGATACAGTAGGTGCCGCCCCGCGCTACGGGGAAGAAGGTGTCGATGAGCCGGACCCTGGTAACCATGGGCTCCGAAGGTTTGAGCCGTTCCTCGTAACATTCGATGGGCCGCTTGACGGGCCAGTGGAAGGAGAGGCCCACGGGTATACGGGCGCCCTTTTCATCCTCCAGCTCGGCGATACTGTCCTTGATGGTGTAGGAACCGGCGGCTTTAATCGAAGCCACGGTGTAGGAACCGTTCAGGTTGAAGGGAACCATGATCCGGTGGGTAAAGGCCCCCTCGGGCACGGTGCCCAGGGTATCAGCCCGTTCCACCTTGTCCCCCACCTTGGCCACGGGGGTAAAATCCCAGCCCTTGTCATCGGGCAGGGCATCGAGGTAGACGCCCCGTTCCAGGAAAAACCCGGCCTGGGCCGCAAGCTGGGGCAGGTGATTCTGGAGGCCGTCGTAAACCTGGCCCAAAAGGCCGGGCCCCAGTTCCACGGCAAGCATATCGCCCGAATACTCCACCTCGTCCCCAACGGTGATGCCCTTGGTTATCTCAAATACCTGGAGCTGCGAAACATCGCCCCGGATACGGATAACCTCGCTCTTGAGGCTCTTGCCCCCGGTCTTGACATAACCGACCTCGTTCATGGAGACTGCGCCGTCAAAACGCACGCTCACCATATTGCCGTTAACGGCTACTACTGTTCCTTTTGTTCCGGTCATTCTTGTTTCTCCAACACGCACCGGCGCACGAGAAGCGGAAACGCTGTCGTCTCTGTTCCGGTTTAATTATCCGGACAGTCAGGGCTGCCGCGCCGGAAGACGCGGCGGGCCGCCTATCTGCCGGATGCCGCCAGTATGGCGGTGTAAAGCCCCTTATACTCCGTAAAACCTTCCTCAGCCTTGAAAAGGGCCCGCCGCTCCAGGAGCCGCAATTTAAGAAGGTAGCCGTAGATCGTGTTCCTGCTAAAATACTGAATACCCTGGAAAGCTTCGATGGCGTCCCACCGGGCCTTGTCAAGGAAAAGTTCCGCCTCCAGGGGGGAATCCATGGCCACGGCGGCCTTGGCGGCGGCCACGGCGCCGGTAGGATAGTCCGGCGCGTCGGGAAGGGCGCCCTCCCGCTTGACCTTGAGGGAGCGGAAACGGGCAAGGTTCAGGCGCAGGGCCCGCTCCCAGCCGCGCCACTTGTCGATAAAGGCCGGGTCCACCGCCGGCAGGGGCCCCGTGTAGGGATCCTCCGGCCCGGACGCAGGGTCAAGGGTGCAGTAATCCAGCAGGGCCGCATCTGCGGCGCTCAACTGGGTCAAGGCCAGCTCCCGGAAAGCTTCGGAAGTCATGGGGGCGCCCTGATTGTAGGCCAAAGCGGGGAGCTGGGCTGCCAGATAGTAGTAGGCCACGCTCTACGATTCCTTTACCGATTCTTTCAAGGTTTCAGCCAGGCGGGGGTTGAGGTACGCGGAGAGCAGTTCCGCCACGGCTTCGGCGGAGAAGTCGTAGTACGCGGAACCGTCCCGGTTGGCGATCCTGAAACCGGCGCCCAGGTTACGATCAGACCTGAGTTCCACGCCTTTTTTAAGTTCCGCGGAGAGTTTTCCGTCAAAAAAGGAGGAAAGTTTGGCCAACTGCGCCTCGGGGAGGATAAGCTCCAGGGCATCGCCGCCGGCCCAGCCCTTGAGGATCTCGGGCAGCGCGGATTTAAGCACCTCGTCACTCAGGGCGGCGGCGGTTTCCCGTGCGACGATTCTGTCCAGAACGGTCTGGATCTCGGTGCGGAAGCTCAGCACCACGTTACGCGAAGCCTGGCCAACCGCTGCGATTCCGGTTTTTTCGGTGCGTTCCGCATCGGCCTTTGCCTTGGCAATGATGCCCTCAGCCTCTTTGCGGGCGGCGTCCACGATACGTTTGGCCTCGTCCTCCGCCTGGCTCTTGAGCCGCCCCGCTTCCTGGGAGGCGGACTCGATACCGTCCCGTTTTATCTTGTCAATAAGTTCCTGAAGTTGAATTTCCATACGCTCCTCATTGATCTATAAAAAATAAAAAATGTACCCTGGCACTGTTCGGCCTTCACCGGCCCGCGGCCCGGCCTCCCCTACCTCAAAATGATGCGCCGGCCCATTCATTGAGGCCATTATAACGATCTTGTCCTTTGAAAGTAAAGTGGTTACACACAAATTTGCCTTTTTTCCCAAAAAAACACATTCCCCGAAAGGCGGGGGCCGGGTCATGCGGGAAGGGCCTGGGGGCGCTGGGGAAAACGGCATCTATATATAGAAATGAATATGCGCCGCGACAGTTACGGAGTTCCCGGACTTTTCGGCGTTGCGGCTGAAAACCGCAGAGCGGTTTTCAGCTTGGGATAAAGTACGGGGCGTTGCGGGGTGTCCCCGCAGAGGGGGTAGCCCGGCACCCTGGGCCGGGCGTAGGGGGAGACTTCCCCCTCCCCTATTCATCTTCTCCCTTACTTCCCCCTATGCACTTTAGCCGCTTATTTATAAAATGGAAGGAGTTGCGTTTAACTTTTCGGGTGCGGGAAGGGTAATCGGGGATGGGGCGTAGTATACTGGTTGGGGGAGCAGATGGCGCATTGCGTGGTACCGGAGGCTGAGGCCATTCTGGACCGGGAATTTCCCGTGTTGGACAAGGGTTTTGTCCGTCTGGTGGACTATCTGGGGAGCGATGAACGGGTGGTTCAGGCGGCGCGGGTTTCCTACGGGGAGGGGACGAAGAGTTACCGGGAGGACGCGGGGCTTATTGACTATCTGCTGAGGCATAATCATACGTCGCCCTTTGAGCAGATAGTCCTGACGTTCCATATTAAGCTGCCCATTTTTGTGGCGCGGCAGATGGTGCGGCACCGGACGGCGAGTCTGAACGAGATTTCCGGGCGCTATTCGGTGATGAAGGACGATTTTTATGTGCCCCCGGCGGAGGATGT
>JAISQV010000027.1 GCA_031273985.1 Spirochaetaceae bacterium
CGGAGGACAAGATCGCCGTGGTGCGGGCGCTGGACGGCCTGGGCGTGGCCTGGATAGAGGCGGGGAATCCGGGGAGTAACCCCAAGGATATGGAATTTTTCCGGCGGGCGCGGGGTTTGAGCCTTTCCACGGCAAAGGTCTGCGCCTTTGGCGCCACCCGCAAGAAGGATTCCTCCGCGGCCGGGGACCCCCAGGTGCAGGCTCTTCTGGAGGCCGAAACAGAGGCGGTGGTGATCTTTGGGAAAGCCTGGGACCTTCACGTTACGGAGGTGCTCAGGGTTACGCCGGAGGAGAATCTGTCCATGATTGCGGAGACGGTGCTCTATCTGCGGGAGCGGGGGCGGCGGGTTTTTTTTGACGCGGAGCATTTTTTTGACGGCTGGCAGCGCAACCCGGACTATGCGCTTTCAGCGCTGCGGGCAGCGCTGGAGGCGGGGGCGGAGCGGCTGGTGCTCTGCGATACGAACGGAGGGGCCTTCCCCGACACGGTGGCCGAGGGGGTCCGGGCGGCGCTGGGCCTGCTGCCGGATTCCGAAGGGGGCGCGCTCATAGGGATCCACGCCCACAACGATTCGGGTTTTGCCGAGGCGAATACGGCCCTGGCGGTGAAGGCGGGCTGCCGTCATGTGCAGGGCACCCTGGTGGGCTTCGGGGAGCGCTGCGGGAACACGGCCCTGGCGGCGGTTATTCCGAGTATAGAGTTGAAGCTGGGGCTTCCCTGCCTTCCGCCGGGGCGGCTGCGGGAGTTGTTCAAGACGACCTGGCAGGTGGCGGAGATAGCCAATGTGGCGGTGCCGGACAGTATGCCCTATGTGGGGGCCAACGCCTTTACCCACAAGGCGGGGATGCATGCCGACGGGATTCTGAAGCTCCGGGAATCTTTCGAGCATATCGATCCGGCGCTGGTGGGGAACGACCGGCGTTTCCCGGTGAGCGAGGTGGGGGGGCGTTCCGCTATCGCGGAACGGGCGAAGGCGATAGAGCCCTCCCTTACGAAGGAGCATCCCGTTACGGCCCGGCTGGCGGAACGGCTCAAGGCGCTGGAAGCTGAGGGCTGGCAGTTCGAGGGGGCGGACGCGAGCTTCGAGCTTATGGTGCGCCGGGAATTCAGGGCCTACACCGCCGGGGAGTCGGACCCGGCGGCCCCCCCCCCGGAGGGGGAGCGGCGGCTGTTCAGGATAGAAGCCTACCGGGTTACGAGCGAGCATCCGGCCAGCGAAGCGCTGAACTGCTGCCACGGCTGGGTGAAGATCCGGGTGGACGGGGAGGTGGAGATAGCCGCAGCCGAGGGGGACGGCCCCGTGAACGCGCTGGACAGGGCGCTGCGCCGGGCCTTGAGCCGCTTCTACCCGGAACTGGAGCAGGTGCGGCTCTCCGACTACAAGGTCCGGGTGATAGACGGCAACGCGGCTACCGCGGCCCGTGTCCGGGTGCTCATCGAAAGTACCGACGGGCGGCGCTCCTGGACCACGGTGGGGGTTTCCGGGGATATTATTGACGCAAGCCGCGCCGCCCTGGCGGATTCCATCGAGTATAAGTTGATGAGCGATATAGAGCGGCGTTTCAGGGCTTATTTATGAGAAGCGCAGTTGTACGCAACGCGCACTAAAAGGAGCGTAGGGGATGAAGGCAACGATAGCGACAATACCCGGAGACGGGATAGGGCCGGAGGTGATGGGGCCCGCCACGGAGGCGCTTGACGCGATAGGGGACAGGTACGGCCATACGTTCAACTATGTGGAACTCCTGGCCGGAGGCTGCGCCATAGACGCTACCGGGGAGCCCCTTCCCGGGGAAACCCTGGAGGCCGTGCGGCAGTGCGACGCCCTGCTGCTGGGGGCGGTGGGGGGGCCCAAGTGGGAAACCCTGCCGGGGCATCTGCGCCCGGAGCGGGCCCTGCTGGGCCTGCGGGCGGGGCTGGGGGTCTTCGCAAATCTCCGGCCCGCTGCGCTGCTGCCGCAGCTCCGCTCCGCCTGCCCCCTCAAGGACGAGGTGCTTATTGCGTCCAACCACGAGGGCAAGCCTTCCTTCGATCTGCTCATCGTGCGGGAACTTACCGGGGGCATCTACTTCGGGGACCGGGGGAGGAGCGCCGACGGGTCCTCCGCCTGGGACACGGAGACCTACTCGCGGGCGGAGATTGAGCGGGTGCTCCGCACGGGCTTCGAGGCGGCGCTCCTGCGGCGGAAGAAGCTCTGCGTGGTGGACAAGGCCAATGTGCTTGAATCCAGCCGGCTGTGGCGGGAGGCGGCCCAGGAGCTGGCGAAGGAGTACCCGGCCATAGAGACGGGCTACCTCTACGTTGACAATGCCGCGATGCAGCTCGTCCGGGCCCCCGGCCAGTTTGACGTGATCGTTACGAGCAATCTTTTTGGGGATATTCTCTCCGATGAGGCTTCGGTGCTCACCGGCTCCATAGGGATGCTGGCCTCGGCAAGCCTGGGCAGTCCCGCTGGGGGGGGGCGCAGGGCCGCCATGTACGAGCCGATTCACGGTTCCGCGCCGGACATAGCCGGGCAGGATCTGGCCAACCCCCTGGCGTCCGTCCTCTCCGCGGCCATGCTGCTCCGTTACTCCTTTGCCCTGGAGCGGGAGGCCGCCGCCCTGGAAGCCGCGGTGAACTCCGTGCTGGATCAGGGTTTCCGCACCAGGGATATAGCCGGTTTGGGGAGCGGCGGCCCGGAGCGGGTGGTGGGCACCAGGGCCATGGCGGACGCGGTGATAAAGGCGGTTGAAGACGGGGCGCAGTAAGAACGCTTTGCCGGACGGCCAAACCCCTGGAGTGAAGGCTAAACTTGATCCACAAATCAAATCATGGTTACATATCTTTTAGGAAGAATTTAACCACGAAGGACACGAAGAAAGATGATTACGGAAGAACAAGAAAAAACCGCTAAAAAGGTGTTGAATTGCGCTTATGAAGTCCATTCACATTTAGGGCCGGGCTTGTTGGAGAATACCTATCAAGCGTGTTTACAATATGAATTGCGGCAACAGGGCCTTGTTGTGGAATGTGAAAAACCCATACCTGTTTTGTACAAAGAAATAACTATTGATTGTGGGTATCGGGCTGATATGATTATTGAACATAATCAGTTAATCATCGAAAACAAGGCGGTTAAAGAGTTAAATGATACCCATCTGGCTCAAATACTTACTTACATGAAGCTTACAGGTATTTCGCTGGGTTTTTTATTTAATTTCAATACAACACTTTTGAAAGACGGGGTACGGAGGGTTGTCCTCTAACCCTTCTTCCTTTGTGCTCTTCGTGTTCTTTGTGGTTATAAATCTTTATTCGTATTTGTGGGTCAAGTTTAGGGGTAGAGAGTAAGTAGAAGAGAGATAGAAGGCGGGGGGCGTTGCGGGGGGACTCCCCCGCATTGGGGGTAGCCGGAGACCCCGCAGGGCCGCAGGCCCGAGGAGGCTCCGGCGTAGGGGGCTCGGCCCCCTCTTGAATTGTCTTGATTGAATTCGTGGGTTTTTACAGGAGGGTGTTATGGGGTTGAGAAGCGATTCGGTAAACAAGGGGGCGGCGCGGGCTCCCCACAGGTCTTTGTTTAAGGCGATGGGGTTCATTGACGAGGAGTTTAACCGGCCCCTGATTGGTATCGCGGCGGCCAAGAGTGAGATTGTGCCGGGGCATCTGCATCTGGATACGCTGGCGCGGGCGGCGGCGGACGGGGTGCGGCTGGCGGGCGGGGTGCCGGTGATTTTTCCGGTTATCGGGGTCTGCGACGGTATCGCCATGGGGCACGTGGGTATGCGCTACTCCCTGCCCACGCGGGAGCTGATTGCCGATTCGCTGGAGTGCATGGTGATGGCCCACGGTTTTGACGCGGTGATTTTTATTCCGAACTGCGACAAGATTGTGCCGGGTATGCTGATGGCTGCGGCGCGGCTGAATCTGCCTTCGGTGTTTGTGTCCGGGGGGCCCATGCTGGCGGGCCGGCGGGACGGGAAGACGCTGACCCTGACGACGATGTTCGAGGCGGTGGGCGCCGTGGGGGCCGGGACCATGACTGAGGCGGAGCTCTACGAGCTGGAGGAGGCGGCCTGTCCGGGCTGCGGGTCCTGCTCAGGGATGTTCACGGCGAATTCAATGAACTGCGTGACCGAGGCGCTGGGTATGGCCCTGCCCGGTAACGGGACTATCCCCGCAGTGATGGGGGAGCGGCTCCGGCTGGCCAAGCGCAGCGGGGTTTTGGCGCTGGAGGTGCTGAAGAAGGATATACGGCCCTCGGCGATACTCACGGAACAGGCTTTTCTTAACGCCCTGGCCCTGGACATGGCGCTGGGCTGCTCCACCAATACGGCGCTGCACCTTCCGGCCATTGCCCACGAGGCGGGGATCAAGCTCGACCTGGACCTGCTCAACCGGGTGAGCGCCGTTACGCCTAATCTGTGCCGCCTGGCCCCGGCGGGGAATGACGCGATAGAGGACCTGGAACAGGCGGGGGGTATTCCCGCGGTGCTCCGGGAGCTTTCCCGGAAAAGCCTCATAGACGGGAGCAGCCTGACGGTCTACGGGACCCTGGAGGATTCCTACCGGGACGCGGTGAACCGGAACCCTCAGGTGATCCGGCCCATAGACGATCCCTACTCCGCCACGGGGGGGCTGGCGGCGCTGAGGGGCAACCTTGCCCCGCTGGGCTGTGTGGTGAAGCGCAGCGCCGTAGCGCCCTCCATGTTGAAGCACGAGGGGCCCGCCAGGGTCTTTGATTCCGAGGAGGCCGCCTTTGAGGCTATCATGGGCGGCAGAATCCGGGCGGGGGACGTGATCGTCATCCGCTACGAGGGGCCCCGGGGCGGGCCCGGCATGAAGGAGATGTTGCAGCCCACCGCCGCTTTGGCCGGTATGGGGCTGGACGACAGGGTAGCCCTGATCACGGACGGGCGCTTTTCCGGGGCCACCAAGGGGGCGGCCATAGGCCACGTATCCCCTGAGGCCGCCGAAGGCGGCGTCATCGCCCTGCTACGGGAGGGCGACAGTATCTCCATTGACATCGAGGGGCGGGCCATAGAGGTCAGGCTGACCGAGGCGGATTTGGAGAAGCGGCGGCAGGATTGGAAGCCTTTGCCGCCCAAGGTGAGCGGGGGCTACCTTGCGCGCTACGCCCGGCAGGTGAGTTCTGCCGCGCAGGGGGCCATTGTCGAAAATGAGGCGGAAATCCCGCGCTGATACCGGGGGAGCTTCCGCAGAGGTTCCAGGGAGAGCCTTTCCAAGGAGAGCATGATGTTGTATTCAGGCGCCCGTATCTTGATAGAGACCCTGATAGACGAGGGGGTGGATACCATTTTCGGTTATCCCGGCGGACAGGTCATCAATATATATGATGAAATTTACAAACAGCAGGACCGGATCCGGCATATTCTGGTAAGCCACGAGCAGCATGCGGCCCACGCTGCGGACGGCTACGCCCGTTCCACGGGCCGTGTCGGGGTCTGCCTCGCCACCTCCGGCCCCGGCGCCACGAATCTGGTTACCGGCATAGCCACGGCCTACATGGATTCCTCCCCGGTGGTGGCCATAACGGGGAATGTCGCCGTGCCCCTCCTGGGAAAGGACAGCTTTCAGGAGGTGGACATAGCCGGCGTTACCATGCCCGTGGTGAAGCACAACTGGATAGTCAAGGACATACGGGAGCTTGCCGAAATCCTCCGGGAGGCTTTCATCGTGGCCCAGACGGGAAGGCCGGGGCCGGTGCTCATAGACATCCCCAAGGACATAACGATCCAGTCCGCGGAATGGGAGCCCCGCAGGGGCCGGGGGAAGAAGGCCCGGCGCCTTGAGGTGAGCCAAACGGCGGACCGCATCCTTGCCGCCGCCGGCGCCGAAGCCGGGGAAGCCGGGGCCGAAGCGGAAAGCGAAGCCGAAGCGGCGGCCCTGAGCGCCCGGGCCCGGCGGCTGGAGGAGCGCAACGAGCGGCCCACCTTCGGCGCGGAGGACATTGAAAGGGCGGCGGAACTGCTTGCCTCCTCCCGCCGCCCCCTGATCTACGCCGGAGGCGGGGTCATCTCCTCCGGGGCGGAAAGCGAACTGGTCCAACTGGCGGAAAAACTCAACGCGCCCGTGGCCCTGTCCCTCATGGGCATAGGGGCCTTCCCCAGGGATCACCGGCTCTGCACGGGGCTCATCGGAATGCACGGTACCGTGGCCTCCAACAAGGCCGTGCAAAAGGCGGACCTCCTCGTGGCCGTGGGGGCCCGCTTCTCCGACCGGGTAACGAGCCGGGCGGACCAATTTGCCAAGAACGCGAAGATCCTCCACTTCGACATAGACCCGGCGGAGATCAACAAGAACATCAGCGCCGGGGCGGCGGTCATAGGCGATCTCCGCGCCACCCTGAAGGAGACGCTGAAAAAACTCCCCCCGCAAACCGTCTCAGCGTGGAACGGCGAAGTGGACCGCTGGAAGACCGAGCAGCCCAAGGCCCACCGCCGGAAGACCGCCCTGCACCCGCGCTTCGTCATCGAAGAGACCGCCCGGCTCCTGGGCTACGACGCCATCGTCGTCACCGACGTGGGGCAGCACCAGATATGGGCCGCCCAGTTCTACCCCGTCACGAGGCCCCGCTCCTTCATCACCTCCGGCGGCCTCGGCACCATGGGCTTCGGCCTGGGCGCGGCGGAGGGCGCCAAACTCGCAAACCCCAAGCGCCCCACGGTACTCTTCACCGGGGACGGCTCCTTCCGCATGAACTGCCTGGAACTTGCCACCCTGGGGGCCTACCGCATCCCCATCCTGATCGTGATCTTCAACAACGGGGTCCTGGGCATGGTCCGCCAGTGGCAAAACCTCTTTTTCGAACAACGCTACGCCGAGACGGTGCTGGACAGGCCGCCGGACTTCGTGAAACTCGCCGAAGCCTACGGCCTCCGGGGCTTCCGCGCCGAAGACGAGCCGTCCTTCACCGCAGCCCTGGAAAGCGCCCTCGCGGACATCGCCGCGGGCAAGCCCGCCCTCATCGAAGCAATCATAGACCAGGACGAGATGGTACTGCCCATGGTCCCCGGCGGCAAACCCGTGGACGAGCAGATCGTCAACACCTGAAAGCGAAGAAGAAGCGGAAGGGGGCCGAGCCCCCTACGCTCCAGCCTCCTCGGGCCTGCGGCCCTGCGGGGGCTTCCGCTACCCCCGTGCGGGGGAGCACGAAAGGCAGCCGCAGGCTGTCTACCGAGAAATTTGGCCTGCTCCGGCGCAGAAAAATTCCCCGTTTACCATAAGTACCCGCTGCCTTTAGGCGGCGGGGTGCGCCGCGGCCCCCGCAACGCC
>JAISQV010000069.1 GCA_031273985.1 Spirochaetaceae bacterium
TAAAACCTTTACTTTCCCTTTAGTCCATAGCGGGAAAGTGTTCTTCGTGTCCTTTGAGGTTAAAATTATTCAAGATTTGGTAATTTCACAGCGCCTGAAAGCAAACGCCGATGCCCTGGACACGCTGTCTTTTATCTAAAGTATAATATGAGCCGTGAGCCGTGGCGGGAAGTCTGCGTTTATGTCTGCCCTTGTCCTAAGCATGGGAATAGTGTAGGGGTTGTGGAAAATTTGTCAAGGGCCTCTAACAAATTCCTGGTATTTCATTCTCCAAAAAACTTCGCAGCAAACGGCGCATAACCTGAATTTCTGCCTCCTTCGCCCTGGGGCTTAGCCTTGCTCAGCCTCAAGGCCCGCAGCCCAATCGGCTACCAGTTTTTTGAGGCCCTCATTGCTGAGTTTCAGGGGAGTCCCGCAGCCGGGGCAACGGAAGCGGCCCGTTTCGTCCAGGGAATTTTCAGCGCAGCCTATGCACCAGGTCTTTCCGCAGGAGGGGCAGGTGCCGGCGGGAAGCTCCGCCGGGGGCATGGCAAAGATCCTGAGGGCCTTGACCGGCGGCGGGTCCAGGGGAACCCGCCAGGAACGCCCGCAGGAGGCGCAGGAGATGAGGCGGGTCGTGGCCTCTTCCAGCCGGGCGGCAAGGGCCTCCTTCCTCTGCCGGGCCTTTTCCGGGAGGGGCAGCGCGTCCAGGCGGCGGAGCAGGGCGGAGCATTCCTCCCAGCGGAAGCGGGCCGCCTGAATCCAGGCCAGGGTAAGGAGGGAGGGGATATGATCCGGGGCGGCCCTAAGGGCGGCGTTGCAGGCTTCTTCGGCCCGGAGGAATTCCCCCTTTTGGGCGGCCACCCAGGCTATGAGTTCCAGCACCGCCGGGCCTGGGGAAAGAACATGGGCCCGGCGAAGTATATCGTCGGCCTCGCCGTAGCGGGCCAGCTCCATGAGGCAGGAGGCCCGGTTGCAGAGGTACTCCGCCCGGTCCGGGGCGGCGGCCAGGGCGCTGCGGTAATGAATGTCCGCCTCTTCAAAGCGGCCGGCCTCCATGAGGATGTTCCCCGCGCAGTTTTCAAGAAAACCCCCGTCCTCCGCGCCCCCTTCCGCCAGAACCGCCAGGGCCGCCTCCGTTTCCCCCCGGCGGGAGAGGAGGAGGGCCCGGTTGGCCCGGATCTCCGGGACTTCGCCCAGGAGGGCCACGGCCCTTTCCAGGAAGGAGGCGGCCCCGGAAAGGTCCCCCCGGTCCAGGCTCACCTGGGCGGCCAGGTTGAGGATCCAGCCGTTTTCAGGGTCCAGGGCCAGGGCCGCCTCCAGATCCTCTTCGAGCCGGGGATCCCCCCCGAGGAGGTAGCGGGTCTCCGCCAGGCGGAAGCGGAAGAGGGCGTAGTCCGGCTCCAGCGCCGCCGCCTCTTCCAGAAGGGGCAGGGCCTCGGCCCGGCGGCCCTCCCGGATCAGGAGCAGGGCCTCAAGGAAGACCGCCGCCGGATCCGGCGGGGGCGGCGGCCTCAGGGCCATGCGGAGGCGGGAGGAGAGCCCCAGCTCCCGCCGCGCCTCCTCCCAGTTCTCTATGCCGAAGGCCCACTTTCCCGCCAGGGCATGGACCTCCCAGTCGCCGGGCCGGAGGGAGAGCAGTTTGGCCGCCACGGTACCGAGGTCGTTGTAGTTCTCCGCCCGGAGGAAGGCCCGCCCCGCCTTGAGGCCCCGGTCCAGGGCCTCCTCCCTCCGGCCCAGCATCTCCCAGGCCCCGGCGGCGTTCAGGGCGGCAAGGCCGTTCTCCCCGTCCAGGGCAAAGGACGCGTCGTAGGCGGCGGCGGCGGCCCCGTAATCCCCCAACTGCCAGTGGGCCTGGCCCAGAAGGAGCATCAGGGCGGGATCCTCCGGGGACCGCTTCAGGGCTTGTTCCCCGTAATCCCGGAGTTCCGCATAGCGGCCCGAGGCGTAGAGTATCTTCGCCCGTTCCGTCAGGGCCAGGCGGCCCGGCTCTTCGTCCTCCAGGGCCTCCAGGGCGGCGGCGTAACGCTCCGCCTCGTCGTAGTCCCCCGTGCGGAGGGCCAGCCGGGCGGCGAGGAGCAGTTCCCGGCCCCCCGGCTCCGGGCCCGGTTCCGCCAGGGCCCGCCGGATCTGGTCCAGGGCCGCCCCGACACGGCCCATACCGGCGAAGGTTTCCGCCAGGAAGAAGCGGCTCCGGGCCTCCGCCGCCCCGCCCCAGTATTCCAGGGCCCTCTCCACCTCCGGGGGGCGGGATTCCAGGCTGAAGGCTTCCAGAAAGGCCGACGCCGGGGCCGGGCCCGCCTCGTAGGAGGCCAGGGCGAAGCCCACACGGCCCGAGGGGATGGTGTCGTCGCGGATATCCCCGGCCCAGCGGGAGTTGATGACGAGGATCATGCGGTTCCCCGAGACTATGACCTTGAGGTCTACCGGGCCGGGGCCGCTTTGCGGCTTCAGCGGGAGGGGGCCGGGGGGCTGAGGGGGGGGGCTGGAGCCGGGGGGGAGACTTCCCCCCTTTAGAGGATTCGGAATCTCGGTCCAGCCTATGAGGGTGAGGGGCGCCCCGCTGCGCAGCACGTCGAGGCGGAAGTAGCCTTTGGCGGAGACGAGGGCCAGGTAGTAGGCGCCTTCGTCTACCATGCGGAAGATGAGGCCCGCCGCCGCGTAACCGCCCCGGGGGTCGAGCCGGATGCGGGCTTCCATGAGGAGGCTGCCGTAGCGGCGATCCGGAATTTCCACCCACGCAAGGCAGGAGGGTTTGAGGACGGTCAGGTGCAGGGCGGGGCCCTCGGAGAGGACGGCGCGGTAGGAGGCCCCCTGGGAGAGACTGAAGGGGCAGCGTTCCGGGCGGGAAAAGCCGGCGCTGAGGGTTTCGTAGATGAGGCCGCCGGGGCCCTGCTCCGCCCGCCTGCGCCGGGACGGGAGGACTTTTCTGAGGAAGGCTGCAATGCCCCGGAACATGGCCCAAGGATAGCACAGACGGCGCCCCGTTGGGAATCCCGCCCGCCGGAGCGCGCCGGGCTCAGGTTCCCGGTTTGGAGCCTATGAGGGTAAAGCTAAGGGAACACTGGTAGCGTTCCGCGCTTTCCGGGTTGACGGCCTTTTCCGAGGCAAAGTAGCCTACGGAACCTGTGGAAAAGTCCTTGGCCGGGGCGTAAAGGGTGGCCCAGACCTTGCCGTCGCTGTCCTTTATGATTACTTCCAGGAATTTGGGAGCCTTGGGGTCCCTCTTTGCGGGTTCCGGCATGAAACGCCTCCTTGCGGTGATCTCCGTGGTTTCTCACACAGTAGTATCCGGCAAGTATAGCACCTGGAGGGGCCGGGTAACAGGGCCGGCGCCCCCCTTAGCGCCCCGGCCTGGCGCGGAAGGCGGGGCAGTGGCGGCCCGTGGAGAGGAATACTTCGTCCGAGGGGAGATGCCGGCTCTTGATGCCGAAGACCGTGCAGGACCGGGGAAAGTCCGGGTCCCAGGTTGGCCTGAAGTGGACGCAGTTGAGGCAGCGGGGCGGGCGGGAAGAACCTGTTTCGGCCATACTTTTTTCCGTGCCGAAGGCAGCTCAGGCGGCATTCAGTCCGGCGGGCCCCCGCATCAGCGATCCCTCTCCGGTTCCCGCAAAAAGCCGCCGGGGTCCTGAAGCTCATGCCGGGTGCCCCTGCGGAAAAGCGTTTCTTTAACGGCGATGATCTTGTCCGCCAGAGAAATGACCCAGCCTTCGCGGCAGCGGGGAAAGCTGAACAGGGTCCAGGGCCACATATGGGTCTTTATGCAGGAATATTCCCTGTCGCTTATGCCGAACACTTCCCGCGCCTTTCTTGCGGCAATGGCCGGGTGAACCCAGCCGTGGAGGATGTAGCGGAGGCCGGGAACGTGCCATTCGTAGAGAAAAAAGTCGTGCAGCAGCGCCGCCCGCACCACGCAGCGCTTGTCTATACCCCGGCTGTTTTCTATCATCGAATAACTCAGCTCCGCCACAGCTATACTGTGGTCATGGATGCTTATGGAGCCGTGGGAAAATACTTTTTTCCCTTCCAGGAAGAGCTCGTGCCCTACAATATCCGCAGCGTATGCGTCAAACAGTTCCCGGTTCTTCATTCAATCTCCGTAACATCGGAAAAGAGCGCGTAGCCCTTTAGTTTGATTCCCGCCTTGTTTGCCCTGAGCACCCCGGCGCAGCTAACAACGATGTCCGCGAGAAAAAGCGTTACCAGAGTGATGTCCAGGGGGAGGAGGTACTTCCCGATGCGGGCGGCGGCGCTCATGATGAGGTCCCAGTAAACATATACCACGAAGAGCGTTATGAGGCCGAAAAAAAGCGAGATGGTGAGGCATATCCGGCCCTGGAAGTGGCACCACCTGGTGTGGGGGTAGGTGGTGTAGTCCCAGCATTTGACCCTGAAGCAGCGTTCCAGAAACAGGGCCATGACATACTCAACGAGGGTACACACCGCAAGGCCGGTGAGAAAGACCAGCGGCGGGTGGGCCCTGAAGGGGGAGCCCAGGAGATAGACCCCCAGGCCGCCAATGCCGTGGCTCGGGGTAAAGGGCCCCTTAAAGAATCCCTTGTTGACGAATTTCTTTCGGACAATCGTTTCCTGTACCGTTTCGAGCACCCAGCCCGTGCAGCCCAGACAGAAAAACGCAAAAATATACTCTTTCACCGCGTCCATGGGTCTCCCGCTCCGGGCGCTCCTAGCGGCCCCGCCCCGGCCCTTCCGCGGCGGCCAGTTCCAGCGCGGCAGCGGGGGCGTTGCGGGGGCGGAGCCCCCGCAGGGGGGGTAGCGGATAAGCGGTTGCGGCTTTGCCGCCAAACGTCGGGGCGCAGGGGGGTTGGCCCCCTCCTGTTTCTTCCGAATTCTGGGACTTTCCGCTGAATTGCGTATACTTGAGTCATGAAGGAAACGGTTTGCCTGTACAACGGGACGGTTTTGACCGGCTTTGCCGCGATGGAGGACTGCGCGGTGCTGGTGGAGGGCGGGCTCGTGGCGGATGT
>JAISQV010000137.1 GCA_031273985.1 Spirochaetaceae bacterium
CCCAATGCGGGGGCACCCCGCAACGCCCCGTGATTCCTCGCTGGAGTTTGCGGAACCGCCATAGGCGGTGAAGCAAACTCCCAAGCTGAAGCCGCTTGCGGCTTCAGCAGCAACGCCCCGTGATTCTTCGCTGGAGTTTGCGCTCCGCGCAAACTCCCAAGCTGAAGCCGCTTGCGGCTTCAGCAGCAACGCCCCCGGCCCATCCCCGGCCCGCGAAGCGGGCTCTGTTACCGGAGATTTTCCGGCAAACGACAGGGCCGGAGCGCGTAAATTTTTATCATATCCATAATTCGCGTTAATTCGCGTCCTTCGCGGACTCTTTTGTTTATATGCGCCGGCCCTGAGGCAAGGAATTTCTCTGCCCTTACCTGCGCATAGCGGACTATTGGTAGCTCCGCAGGGTGTAGAGCTCCCGGGAGGCCCGGCGGCGCACCGCCTGGGAGCGGTCCCTGGTTTCCAGCGCCGAGAGGAGCCGTATGCCGGCGTCGGCCAGGGAGGGGGAAAAACGGCAGAGGGACCCCGTGGCGGCGGCGGTGGCCAGAAGCACCTGCTCGTTCCGGTAGTAGACGGGGCCGTAGATGAGGTTGCCGAAGGCCCGGAGGGCCGCGCCGCCGGGGTCCGCCCCTATGCGGCCTATGGCAGACGCCGCCGCGGCCTTGATCACCGGCTCCGGGTCTTCGTTGTACACCGCTATCAAAAAGGGAACCGTTTCCCTGGACCCCAGCCGGCCCAGCAGTTCCAGCGCCGCCTGCCGGTGGGTAAGGAGCACCGGCTCGTAGGGCTCAAGCCGCCGCCGGGACCTGGGCGCCTGGGCATCCCTCCCCGCATTGACGCTCAACTCCATGAGGTAGCCCAGGTAGAGCCACTCCGCATTACCCACGGAGCCGGAATCCAGGCTCTGCGTGATGTCGCGGAGGGCCCGGCTTATCTCCCTTTCGGTGAAGCCGTAGGGGTATCCTTCCCGGTTTTCCAGCCGGGGGTCCGCCGTCCCGTAGGCGTCCCGGTAGAGTATGCGTCCCGGCGGCGTTTCCCGGGAGGGCTCCCCCAGGCGGTAGGCATAGAGGATCCAGTCGGAGGCGCCGGAGTAGAGTATCCCTTCCGGGCTCAGGGCGGGAACCGCCGCGGCGCTCCGGGGGAGCCGGACATTGCGCAGTTCCCGGCCGTCGTCAGTGAAGACCCGGACCGCCGTCTTGCCCAGGACGTGAATGCCCCGGTCGTCGTAGAGGAGCCCCGCGTCCTCCCGGCCCAGGCTGCCCTGGAGAGCCTCCCTGGTCCAGAGGGGGCCCGGCGCGGCCTCAGCGCCGCCCCCGGAGAGAAGGACCGCCTTGCCGGAGCTGAGCAGCAGGGCGGCGTTCTGCCCCCGGACGGCGGCGGCTACGGGAGGGGATTCCAGGGGAGGGAAGGAATAGGCCGGCCCCTGGGAGCCCAGCGGGGGGAGCAGGTCCGCCCGGCCGTCTCCGGCAAAGACGAGAAGCCCGCCATCCCGCAGGGGGAGCAGTTCCACCGGGGTCTCGGCGAGCCTCAGGCTCCGTACCCGCCCGAAGGGGCTTACCTCGATAATCTCCCCGTTTTGCAGGGCCCCCAGGAAGTAGCCGGTCCCGGTGATTCGCGGGGGAAAGGCCGGGGCGGCCTCCAGGTTTCTGCGCCAGAGCAGCGTTCCCGATGCGGTGAGGCAGAGAATCCGGGAGGCGGTGAAGAGGAGGAGCCGCCCGTCCCGTCCCACGATGGCCGGAGCCTGGAGGGGGGAGCCCAGCGGGCTGCGCCAAATTTCCCGGCCCACCTGGTTCAGGGCTATGAAGACGCCCCCGGCCTGGCAGATATAGATCATCCCCTCCGGGGAGCGGCTGATGAAACGGGTCAGCCGCCCGCCGGCGGAAAAATTCCAGAGCGGCCTGCCTCCGGCGCTGTAGGCGCTGAGGACGCCGCCCTCGCAGATCAGCGTAACCGTGGCGCCCTCCGCCACCGGGGGGGCCGTGATGATCCCCGGCAGGGCGCCCCGCCAGAGCTGTGTCAACTCCGGGGAAACTTCCCGGCCCGCTTCCTGGGCACAGAGGCGGCGGGAGGGAGACAGAAAAACGATGAAAAGCAGGATGAGGGGAAGCTTCTTGCACACAGTGTTACCTTATAAAAACCGCCAGACTCTCTATGTGGGCAGTCTGGGGGTAGAAATCGTAGAGGGTGAGGGACTTGAGGGCATAGGCCCCGCCGCAGAGTATGCGGGCGTCCCTGGCCAGGGAGGCGGCGTTGCAGGAGACGTAGGCCAGCACTTCCGGCCCGGCGGCGGCAAGCGATTCCGCGAGGCTTCTTGCAAGGCCCCCCCGGGGCGGGTCCGCGACAATGAAGCTGAGGCCCCCCCGCCTGAGCCAGGCCGGGGCTGCCTTTTCCGAGGGGCCGGCGAAGAATTCCGCCTCCCCGGCGTTTTCCCGGGCCAGGGCCAGGGCGGCGGGATTCTGCTCCGCCAGAAAAAGGCGCTCGAAGCGATCCCGGAGGAAGGCGGCGAAGACCCCGACGCCGGAGTAAAGGTCCGCCGCCCCGCCGGGAGCGGCCCCTTCCGCCGCCGCCAGAACTCCGCGTATGAGGGCTTCCTGCATGGGGGCGTTGCTCTGGAAGAAAAGCCCCGCATCGAGGCTTATGTCCCGGTCCAGGAGGCGCAGCCTCCCCCGCGGGGGAAGTTCCCGCCAACGCCCCTCCGCCAGGAGGAGTTCCCCCCGGCTGTAGAGGGTGACGCCGTCTTCGGGGAGGGCCTCCCCGGTCTCCGCGAGCAGGCGGCGTATCCCCGGATCGGCCACGGGGCAGTCCCGCAGCGGCCATACCTCCCCGCTGCGCCGGCCCTTGAAACCCGGCAGGCCCCCCGCCCCCCGGTGAAGCCTGACCCGGTTCCGGCAGCCCCAGGCGGGGGAGGGGAGGGCCGTGATCTCCGGAGGCTCCCGGAAGCCCCCTATGCGGGTGAAGGCGTCCCGGAGTATGGCTTTCTTCGCGGCGAGCTGCGCCTCGTAGCTGAGGTGCTGGAGGGAGCAGCCCCCGCAGGAGCCGTAGGCCGGGCAGGCGGGCTCCGCCCGGAGGGGGGAGGGGCTCTCTAGGGTCTCAACCCTTGCACGGGCCCAGCTCCGGTGCAGTTCCGTGATTCGCGCCGAAACAATATCCCCCGGAGCGGTCATTTCAAGGAAGACCGCCATGCCCCCCGCCCGGGCCACCCCGGAGCCGTCGGAGGCTATGCTTTCCACTTCCGCGCTGAACGAATCGCCTGTAACCATGCGCCCCCCCTTTATATTTCGGCAGGGACATTCCCCTGCGATACGAATTCCAGCCCAGACTGCGCCCCGTACGCCCCGCCCTACTAACTATTCTTGACCGGCAATTCCAGACTGAATACAAATTCCCAAAAAACAGGAACCACGAAGGCGCACGAAGACGGAAAAGTGTAACTCGTGGTCTTCCTTTGCGCGCCTTCTGTATTTTGTGGTTAAATTCTTGAGGATTCTGGTTACGCATATTATGCGGGTCAAGTTTAGCCAGGGGGTAGCCGGAGACCCCGGACCCGCAAAGCGGGGAGGGGCTCCCTCCCCCGCGAACAGGTGAGCTGGTTCTTCAGGGGGCTCGGCCCCCATCTGCGTTTACTTAGAATTTTTATAACCACGGACCTCACGGAAAACACGGACTTTTGCTTCGATATTCAGAATTTACACCTCGATTCTTCATCTGTTTGTGAGAAAATAGAGAAA
>JAISQV010000174.1 GCA_031273985.1 Spirochaetaceae bacterium
GGCTCGCCGGCACCCCGCGTGGGGGGGGGCCCCCCCCCAACGCCCCCCAACGCTTCCCCAGCTCCCCGGGGCTGCAATTAAAATGCGAGTATTGCGAAGAGAATATAGAGGCTTTCCCAAAACTTCAGTTCCCGCGTTCAGGCTTCTTCCGCCCCCTATGCTCAATATGCGGGCCGGTTACTAATCCAATAAGAACACGCCTATGAAGGTGGGGCGCGAATAGATGGGGACCAAATCGTCGTTGATCCCCTCCGCAAGAATGTAGAGGGCGGCATAGATATAGTGGGCGGGCATGGTTGAGGCACGGACCACGTCCCGGTTTACCGTGGCGGACGGCGTCGTGGCAAGCAGCTCCGAATCGCTGAGAAAGCGGCGGTCGCCGGAGGGCATGATCGTAAAGGTGCCGTTGCCCGTGGAGCGGTGCATGAGGCGCACATTGGCGGCGCGGCTTAAAAGAGGCGCCTCAAAGCCGGGGTAGACGTTGTTTATGTAGCTCAGGCTGAATTCTATCCTGAGTTCCTCCGCAGAGGAGGCATTGTACATGATGTCCCGGTCAATGACATTGTTTCCGCCGCTGTCTATGCTCTCAAGGGGGTAGTAATTCCTGCCGGTAAACTGGGAGATTACGGCGGTAACAGAGGTAGTGTCATCGGAGCGGGTATAGGGCTCTATGGCGTTGTAGTCCGAAAGAAGCGTGGGATTAATCGTTCCCAACTGGGCGCTGCTAATCGGCCCCGATTGCAGGGAATCGCTCAGATAGATGCGGTAGTAAATCACAAAATTGCTGAAGTAACCTGCGGCGGGCATGGAGGGCAGCCTGATAACAGCGCTCTTGTCGGTTCTGCTGACGCTCGACTCCGGTATCTGCTCCAGAAGGATGTAGTCTTCAATGCCGCAGGCGAAAAGCGGCAGGCACAACAGCAAGACTCCGGCAGCCCGGAGCCGGAATATCCGGCGGCGCATGAATCATTCGGAACCGGCCAGGCTGATTATCCGGCTATTCGCAAGATTGGCCCAGGCCGTGGAGGGCCAGCCCTCGATAAGTTTCCTGTAGGCCGCCAGCGCCGCCTCCCCGTCCTCCCGCGCCTCCGCCAGGCGGCCCACGGAAAAGAGTGCCCGCGCCGCCTGGGGGAAGTCCGTGTAGGAGGAGGCCCTGTCGTAATAGGCGGCGGCGCCTTCGGCGTCACCCTGTTCCTCCGCGGCGGCGCCGGCGTTGAAAAGCGCCACCGGGGCCAGGTAGGTCTTTCCCGCTTTCCGGGCGGCTTCCTTCCAGGCGGCTTCAGCCTCGTTCCAAATCTTGCGATCCGCCTGCATCGAAGCAACAAGATGCCAGGCCCGGGCGCCCGCATAGCCGGGGCTCCTCCGGGCCTCCCTGGCGAGCTCCCCCAGCAGTTCCTCCACCGCTTCCGCCTGTTCGGGATCGGCTATGCTGAAACGCAGGGCGTCGTAACGCTCGATGAGCAGTTCAAGCCGGCTCAGGGCCCGCTTTTCCAGGCTGTCCCTTATGCCCATGCCCGCGGCAAGCCCCGCCACGATCACCGCCGCCGCGATAAAAACACCGATGATGATCCGGCGGTACTTTTCTATGAAGAAAGCCAGCGATTCCCCCACATTATTTCCGGCGGCAGCAGCTTTTTCCTGATCCATAATTGCCTCTATGTCCATAAATTAGTTTAGATCATCGGACGGGAATTTTTATCCCGCAGATTGCTTATTCTCAGTTCCTTTATCAGCCGGGACAGATACGTCCGCTGTATGTCCAGGACCTTGGCAGTTTCGGTCTGATTCCAGCGGTTTTCCTCCAGCACCTTCCGTATGTAGTGCGTCTTGAAGGCATTGATCGCGTTCTTCAAATTCCTATCGCCCTCCGGCGCGGAGGACTGGCTCTCCCCCGCCGCATCGGGAAAGAAGTCTCCGGGGCCAAGCCAGGGGCCCGCGCCCACGACACAGGCCCGCTCCACACTGTTCTGCAGTTCCCGTATGTTTCCCGGCCAGGAATAGGCGATCAGCGCCTCCGCAGCCTCATCGGTAAAGCCCTCGATTACCTTTCCCGTCTTTTTTAGCATACTTTTAAGGAAGAATGAAGCCAGCTCCGGTATGTCTTCGGGCCGCTGGCGGAGGGGCGGAATGTAGAGGGGGAGCACGTTGAGCCGGTAGTACAGATCGCTCCTGAAACTCCCCTGCTCCACGAGCCGCTCAATATCGCGGTTGGTGGCGGCTATGATCCGTACATCCACAGTAAGCGTCGTGTCGGAGCCCACCTTTTCAAAGGTCTTCTGCTGCAGCACCCGGAGGAGCTTGGCCTGGAGCGCCAGCGGCATATCGCCGATCTCGTCAAGAAAGATCGTCCCCCCGTCGGCTAGCTCAAAGCGCCCCCGCCGGGTTTGGACCGCGTTGGTGAAGGCCCCCTTTACGTGGCCGAAGAGTTCGCTTTCCAGAAGGCCCTCGGGAATGGCCGCGCAGTTTACCCGGACGAAGGGCTTGTCCTTCCGGGCGCTCTGGAGGTGTATCCGCTCGGCGAAAAGCTCCTTCCCCACCCCGCTCTCCCCCTGGATAAGCACCGACGAGTCCGTCCTGGCGTAGCGATCCGTCATTTCCAGACGTTCCATAATCAGGGGGCTCTTCGCTATCAGGGTGTGGTAACCGTCGCCGGTCTTGAGCTGCTCCTCAAGGGTCGCTATCTGATCCCGGACCCGGGCAAAACTCCGGGCATTCTGGATGGTGATGGCCGCCTGGTTGGCAAAAATTTCAAGCCACTCAAGGTCCTCCTGGGAGAAATACTTGCCGTTCTGTTTGTTGAGCAACTCTATCACCCCAATACAGCGATCCTTGATTCGCATGGGCACGGCCATCATGGTTTTGGATTCGTAGCCTATGCTCTGAGGTATGCTCCGGTTATGCCGTTTGTCGTTTTCCACATCATTTACGATGATGGACTTATTGTGGGCCGCCACCCATCCGGCTATGCCCTCCCCCAGCTTAACCGTGTACTGCTTCACCTCGGAACCCTTGGAGCCCAGGGCCACCTCGAAGTAAAGCTCCCGCTTTTCCCAATCCACCAGGAGGAGGCTGGAAGCCTCCCCCTCGCAGAGCTTGGTAGCCGAATCGATGATGCGGGTCAGGAGGCCATGCACATCGCCGTAATCCGAATTGATGAGCGTATTAATCTCAATGAGGGTATTAAATTTTTTGGCGTCTATGCTGTCCAGCATGGCGGCCCCGTTATCCGCTAGTCCGGGGAGGAGTTGTCGTTTTTCGACTTGAGAAAATCTCCCAGGGTAAAGGTGGACTCACCGGACTCTTCCTCTGCCATATACCGGGAAATTTCATCCCGCCGGACCTTCTTCTGATAGTCCTTGATGGAGAAAGCAACTTTCTGTTTGTCCGGCTGTAGTTCCAGCACCACGGCGTTAAGCTTGTCCCCCACCTGGTAATTCTTCAGCGCCTCATCCGGGTTGGCGTCCCGGCTCTCCACCAGGTTGGTCTTGTGAATGAGACCCTCAATACCGCCGGGAACCCGCATAAAGAGGCCGAAATCGGTAACCGATGTTACCTCCCCCTCCACCAGGGAACCGGGTTTATAGGTCTGGGCAAAACTCCGCCAGGGATCCTCCTCGAGCTGCTTTATCCCAAGTTTGATATTGCGGTTCTCCACATCGCAGGCAATCACCATGACCTCAACTTCCTGCCCCACCTGAAGCTCGCTGCCCGGATGCTTTACCTTTTTGGTCCAGGAAATGTCGTCTCCGTGGAGGAAGCCGTCTATCCCTTCTTCGAGCTCGATGAAGGCCCCGGCATTGGTGATCTTTACCACCTTCCGGGTCAGGCGAAGGCCCTTGGGGTACTTCTCTTCAATGTCATTCCAGGGATTCGCCGTTACCTGTTTGAGGCCCAGGGAAACCCGCTCGGCCTCTATATCGTAGCCCAGGATCATGCACTCCACTTCATCGCCCAGGGAGAGGAGTTCGCCGGGTTTCTGTACCTTCCTGATCCAGGAAAATTCTGAAATATGGGCGAGCCCCTCGATACCCTCTTCCAATTCGATGAAGGCGCCGAAGTCCGTGAGTTTGGTTACCCGGCCCTTCACCACATCATTGACGTGGTACTTGTCGTTGAAGTGTACCCAGGGATCGTCGGTAAAGTGCTTGAGGGAAAGGTTGATGCGCTTCTCCTCAGGATCGATGCGGATCACCTTGAGGGTGATGACCTGGCCTTTCCGCACAAAGTCCTTGGGCCGGGTTACGTGGCCCCAACTCATGTCATTGATATGCAGAAGGCCGTCGAAGCCCCCCAGATCGATAAAGGCGCCGAAGGAGGTAAAACTCTTCACCGTTCCCGTTACCTCCGCGCCTATTTCGGTGGTCGCAAAGAATTCCTGCCGTTTCCGCTCAATCTCCTCTTCCAGCCATTTCCGGCGGTTCACCACGATGTTGACCTTGCCGTCCGAATAGAGCCGCTCCACATAGAAGAGACTCTTGAAGTCGATAAATTTTTCCGGCTTGTCCACCTTCTGCGCATCCGACTGGCTTATGGGAAGGAAGGCGTGAACATCAGCGCCAAGGTGGACATCGAAACCGCCCTTCACCTGCCTGGTGATGGTCCCTTCCACGGCGGTATGGTCCATAAAGGCCTGGCGGAGGTTCTTCCAGAAAAGCTTTACATCGGCCTTCTGTTTGGAGACGATAACTTCCCCGTACTTGTTCTCCTTGGACACAAGAATAACCTGTATCTCGTCCCCCACATTGGGAACGGTCTCAAACTCCGGGACAGGGATCTTCCCCTCCGACTTGTAGCCCACATCAACAAAAACCTGATCCGGGGTAACCTGGATAACAACGCCGGTTACCAACTGCCCCTCCTCAAGTTGTTCCATGGACTTGAGATATTCTTCCTGAAGCTGCGTCTGGATACTGTTTTCTGCGGGATCCGTGGATTTTACTTCCCTGGAATCGTCAACCTGCCCCATGCTCTTTCCTTTCCTCTGTAATTGCTTTACCAATGTCTCACAAACTTGATTTATGGTCAAGTCCGATGTATCCACATAAAAGACTCCTTCCCCGATGGTAAGGCTGCCCTCCGCCTTGTTCCGGTCTATTTCGTCCCGCCGGATTATGGAAAGACGAATTTCTTCCAGGGAAAGTTGAGAAACCCCCTGATCGTAACGCCGCCGCGCCCGGGATTCCACCGACGCGTCGAGGTAGAAGCGAAACTCCGCGTCCGGGAAAACCACGCTGGTCATGTCCCGGCCCTCGACAATCACATTGACACCCTGGGCAATGCGGCGGATCAGGCCGTTCACAATATGCCGGACAGGCACTATGGCGGACAGGGGCGCCACCTGTTGATCTATCTCGTCGCTGTGCAGCAGGGGGTCCGCCTTTTCACCGTCCAGATACACCAGCCCTTCCCGGCAGTCCAGGTTCAGGGAAAGCGCACGGGCAAGAACGGCATCCGCATCGGCGGTATCCACCCCGGAGCGTATGCAGCCCAGGGTGATGGCCCGGTAGAGGTTGCCGGAATTCACGTAGACATAAGCGCCCCCCGGCAGATTCGGCGCATCCGCCAGCATCCTGGCCACGGTGCTTTTTCCGGATCCCGCCGGACCGTCAATGGCAATTACCACAACGCCTCCCCGCCCAAGGGGCCGCTAGCCCAGGGCCTTTAACTCCTCCGGCTCAAGGGGACGGCTCTTCCCCTCCGGGAGGCTGCCCAGCAGCACCGGCCCTATCCTGACCCGGTGAAGCCGCTCCGGGTGCAGGTGAAAATGGGAAAAAACCCGGCGGATTTCCCGGTTTTTCCCCTCAATCAGCACGATGCGGAGGCTCCTCCTCCCCAGCCGCTCTATCTCCTCCGCCCGGTACTCAATCCCCTCGACGGTCAGGCCCTCCCGGAAGGCCCGCACAAACTCGTCGGGAATGGGCCCGGAGGCCTCTACCAGATACTCCTTCTCAAGGCCGTAACCGGGATGACTGATCCGGGCGGCAAAATCCCCGTCGTTGGTGAAGAAGATCAGCCCCGAGGAACGGTAATCCAGGCGGCCCACATTGTAAAGCCGTTCCGCCATTCCGCCGGGCAGCAGATTCAGCGCCAGAGACCTCCCCTGGGGGTCCGAGGAACTGCACAGATAGAGCGGCGGCTTGTGCAGGGCCAGGTAGCGGAGGCGGCCCTCGGGCAGCACGGGCTTCCCGTCCACCGTAACCTCGTCCCCGGAAAGAACCAGCTCCCCCGGCGTGGTAACAACCTTGCCGTTGATCCGCACCCTGCCCTGGGCGATGATCCCCTCCGAGGCCCGGCGGGAGGCGAGTCCCGCGTGGGCCAGGTAGACCTGGAGCCGGGGGGCCTCCCGCCGCTCCGCCGCCGGGCCCGGCTGGCCGGGGGGGGGGACACCCGCCGCGCCGGGCCGGGCCTCCGGCGTTTCAGCTTTCCGGGCTGAGCTCAAACCGGTCCGCCTCGCTTTCGCTGAGCTTGGGTAAATCGGCAATACTCTCCAGCCGGAAAAGCTTGAGAAATTCCCTGGTGGTACCGTAGAGCACCGGCTTCCCCGGCACATCCTTCTTTCCCGCCTCCCGTATAAGCTGCCGTTCCAGCAGAAGCCGTATCATATTGTCCGCCTGTACACCCCGGATAGCCTCAATCTCACTCCGCGTGATGGGCTGGGAATAGGCGATAATGGAGAGGGTTTCCAGAGCCGCCCTGGAAAGCCGGTTCTCGTTCCTCTTCCCGTAATGCTCCCGCAGAACGTCCCAGTATTCCTTTTTGGGGGAAAGCATCACCCCCCCGGCCAGCCGGGAAAGCTCCATCCCCGAATCCGGCCGGGCGCAGCGTTCCGCCAGGGCCTCCAGGGCCTTCTCCACCGCGTCCTTCCCCAGGCCGGAGACCCGGGAGAGGAGCGCCGTATCCACCGGGTCCGCCTCCAGATAGAGAATCGCCTCCACCAGGGCGGTTTCCGCTTCCAGGCTGCTAGCCATAGACCGCGCCCGATCCGGAGAGGCCGGGGGGAACAGCGGGGACAGCCCCGCGGGGCCGGATCAAAATATCCCCGAACATCCGGTTCTGAAATATGACGATGAGCCGGCTCTTAACCGACTCCAGAACGGCCAGAAAGGCGCAGATAATGTCCAGCAGGGAACCGCTGCGTACCACCAAATCGGTAAAACTAAACTCCCCCTTGCGCTCCAGAAGCTCCCCTATGAGGGTTATCTTTTCGTTTATCGAGACCTCTTCGTAGAGATCGAGGATCCGCTGGTCGCCCAGATTCGACATGAGGCCGGAAAAGGTCCGCAGAAGGTCCCAAATATCAACCTGGGTCCAGAGATCCTCCTCCACAAAGGGCAGGGGCCGCTGAAGCCTCTTGCGCCCTATCACCCACTCGGCCTCCCGCTCCTTCTCCTCCATGAGCTCCGAAAGCTTCTTGAACTTCTGGTACTCAATGAGCTTATCCACCAGCTCCTGCCGGGGGTCCTCCGCATCGTCATCCAGGGAAACCTCCACCGGAAGGAGCATCCGCGACTTGATATAGAGCAGCGTCGCCGCGAGGGAATGAAATTCCGTCAAATCCTCCAGGTCCAGCTCCGTGGCAAAACTCAGGTAGGTCAGGTACTGCTCCGTGATCTGGGCTATGGGAATGTCGTAGATATTTACCTCATTTTTCCTGATCAGGAAGAGGAGGAGGTCCAGGGGACCCTCAAACTCACTAACCCTGAAAAAACGGGCCTTTCCGGCGGAATCATCCATGGGATAGTAAATCATACACCTTTTGCCGGAGAGAGTCCAGCCGCCGGAACAATACTACAGGGCCGGCGTAAAAGAGTCCGCAAAGGATGCGAATTGATAGATAGGACAAGCGTTCTTAATACGCAAAAATGAGCGTAATGAGCTTTTGTCCGTGTCCGTCCGTGCGGCCCGTGGTTTAGCTTTCCCCTAAAACCGGCGGCGCTAAACCCCCTCGCCATCCCCGGCAAGGCGGCCGCCGGGGGCGTCGAGTCCCTCCGCCGGGGCGGCGCTTTTCCCGTGCCGCCGCCGCACGCGCCTCCGTTTGGGGGGCGGCGCTTCCCCGGCCTTCTCCGGGACTGCCCCCTCCCGGGGCATACGGGGGCCGAAGCCGCCGGAACCCCGCTCCAGGAAACGGGCCTTCTTCAGGGTTATGCCGTGCTCCCCGAAGATCAGCCGCACCGCCTGATCCAGTTCCGTCCGGGGCGGGTTCATGGGGAGCACAAATTTCCGGGCGGCATAGTAGGCGGCGGCGTAGTTTTCGTGAGTCCCCGCCGTCCAGTCTATGTTGTCCTCCAGGTAGTCCCGGATCAGGGCCGCCATGTTCCTGCCGGGAAGCTCCCCCCCGGCGCCCGGTTCGCTCAGGGCCCTGAAGCCCTGAAGGTAGCGTTCCCGGAAGGAGCCCTCCCGCATGAGGCGCGCCGCGTTGGGCTGCAAATAACTGTAGAGCCGTTGCGCCTCCAGAAGTTCCACGATGGCCGCCGCCCTGGGGGCCTTGATGATCTTCATGATCTCCTCAGTGAGCCGGGACGCGGAAATATCCGCCAGAAGGGAGGATTCCCGCCGTATCCGCAGCCGCAGCGTCAGGGGCAGGCCGAAGCCCGTGGCGGCGGCGTACTTCACCGCCCGGATCATGCGCACCGGATCGTCCCGGAAGATCAGGGCGGGGCTTATGAGGGGCCGAATCCGCCGTTCCCGTATATCCTTCAGGCCGTCCACATAATCCACCACCTCCTCCCGGAGGGGATCGTAGAACAGCGCGTTCAGGGAAAAATCCCGCCGCCGCACATCCTCCTCGATAGTGCCGAAGGTGTTGCTCGTGGTGCCGTCCTTGAGGGAGCGGAAGGTGGAAACCTCAAAAATTTTGGGCCCGAAGTACACATGGACCAGGCGGAATCTGCGCCCTATGATCCTGGAGTTACGGAACACCTTCTTGATCCGGGGGGGGCTCGCCTCGCTCACAATATCAAAATCCTTGGGCGCCTGGCCGAGCAGCAGGTCCCGGACGGCGCCGCCCACGATATAGGTCTCGAAACCCGCGGCCCGCAGGCGCTCGATGATGAACACCGCGTCCCGGTCCACATCGCTCAGGTTTATCCCGTGTTCCTCCCTGGTGTAAACCAGGGCCTTCTTCCGGCGCCTGCCGTTCTCATCGGCGGAGTAACGAACCCGCATTACGACGCTTCCCCGCTATGCCTGTTCAGCCAGTCTATAAGATTTGCCGTCATCTCCTCCCGGTTGGTCTCGTGGTGCAGCTCGTGGCGGGCGCCGGGGTACAGCACAAATTCCAGATCCTCCAGCCCCAGCCTCCGGTAGGCCGCCACCAGCGCCGTGGGGCCCGCCCCCATATCGCCCACGGGGTCCGCCGTGCCGGCGTAGATATACACGGGAAGGTCCTTCCTGATCCCCGCCAGGGCTTTTTTCCCCTGTATGCGGTCCAGCAGGCCCACCAGGTCCCGGTAAAAGCCCGATGAGCAGGGTATCCCGCCCAGCGGATCCTCCAGATAGCGGTCCACCTCGGCCTCGTCCCGGGAAATCCAGTCAAAGGGCGTCCGGTTCGGCCTGAAGGGCCGGTTGAAAGGCCCGTCGGACACGGCCCGGGAAAGGGCCGAAAACCGGCGGGGCCCCCTCAAGAGGGCTATGAGGGCGAAAAGCGCCTTGCCCGGACGCAGCTCGAAGCCTCCGGGCCCCCGGGTCCCCGACAATATACAGCCGTCCGCCTCGCCGCCCCGCTCCTCAATGAAACACCGGACAAGAAAGGAGCCCCAGGAATGACCCAGCAGAAAAACCTTCTTCCCCGCGGCCCCCTCCCGGATATGCCGGAGCAACTCCCCCATATCGCCGAGCAGCAAATCCACGGCCCCCGTGTCGGCGCAGTGCCCCAGAAGCCCCCCCCGCCCCGGATCGTTCTCGGCGAGGCCGGCGGTCCTGCCGAAACCCCGCATATCCGCCGCCCAAACCTCAATCCCCGCCTCACAGAGCCGCCGGGCAAGTTCATCGTAACGCCCGCCGTGATCCGCCATACCGTGCACTATCAGCAGCGCCGCCCGGCTCCGCTCCGGCGTCCAGCGGCGGCAGAAAAGCTTTATCCCGTCCCGCAGGGGGAACCAATCCTCGATCATGACCCATTCTACCCGCAGGGCCTGTATCTTTCAATACAGCGTACAGGAAGAATCAGAAGGGAAGAGGGGGCCGAGCCCATGCGCGTTTACTTACCCAAGAAGAATAACCACAGACCACACTTTTCCGCTATGGAACTAAGGAAAAGTAGACCGCACGGACGGATAGAGAGAACAACGATAAAATAGCGTTTCCA
>JAISQV010000038.1 GCA_031273985.1 Spirochaetaceae bacterium
GATAGGATGGCAGTAAAACTGACGCCGAAAGAGAACTTTTTGCGGATGATCAAGGGTGAGATTCCGCAGTCGGTACCCCTCTACACGATGGGTATGGCTATGCCCGGGAGCCCCCGGCCCCCGACTCATTCCATAGGGCCCAATGTGGGGATGTTTGCGGACCTGATGGAGGACCAGATGTCGGGGAAGCCCGTTCCCGACAAGATGGTCAACGAGTGGGGCGTTACCATGGTGGGCAACAAAGAGGGCATGGGCGGTATGCTCCCGGAGCCGGGGAATTTCCTGCTGCAGGATGTCCGGGACTGGCGGAAGGTTATCAAGGCGCCGCCCCCGCTGGAAACGTCGGATTCCTGGTGGGCGGACAAGGCCAAGAAGGACATTGAAAAATCCGGCATAGACCGGACTCAGTCCCTGGCCGCGGTGATGGCCCTGTATTCGCCCTTTACCTCTTTCATCAGTTTCACGGGTTTCAACGAGGGGCTCTGCGCCCTGTTTGAGGAGCCCGAAGAGGTGAAGGAATTCCTCAACTGGCAGTTGGACTACTATATGCCCGTGATGGACAAGATCATCAAATACTACGAGCCCGATCTGGTCGGCATGGGCGACGACACGGCCACCCGGCGGAATCCCTTCTTCTCCGTGGAGATGTACCGGGATATTTTCAAGCCCATTTATCAGCGGGAGGCGAAGCCCTTCACGGACCGGGGCATCTGGGTGGAATTCCACAACTGCGGCCGCTGCGAGGATTTTGTGCCGGAGATGTGCGATTTCGGCGTGAAGGGCTGGGACCCGGCGCAGACGGACAACGATCTGGTCAAGGCCAAGTCGAATAACGACATAAGCGCCCTGGGCGGTTTCGACTGGAAGCCCCCCGCCGCCGGCGCCGTAACGGAGGAGTATGTGCGCCAGCAGGTGCGGGACACCTTTGCCAAGTACGCCCCCGGCGGGCGCTACGCCTGGCTCGGCATGATCATGACGGAAACGGGGGACCCCAACGGCGCCGTCTGGAACGGCTGGCTGATGGACGAGGTCAACAAGCTGGCGGACAACTACTACGAGAAGTAGTGCGCAGGAAATTTTTGGAGGATAGAATGGCAGCAAAACTGACGCCCCGAGAAAACTTTACGCGGATGATCAATGGCGAGCTTCCGCAGTCGGTTCCCCTGTACACCATGGGAATGATGATTCCGGGCCGCCCCAACAGGCCCCCCACGCACTCCGTCGGCCCCATCATGGGGATGATGGAACAGTTGATGAAGCAGATGCAGGAGGGGAAGACGGCGGATCGTATGGTTACCGAATGGGGCATTACCTATGTGGGCAACACCGAAGCGGGCGGCGGTATGCTCCCGGAGCCGGGGAATTTCCTGCTGGAGGATGTCCGGGACTGGAGGAAGGTTATCAAGGCGCCGCCCCCGCTGGACACCTCGGACTCCTACTGGGCCGACAAGGCCAAGAAGGATATTGAAAGGTCCAACATAGACCGGACCCAGTCCCTGGCCGCGGTGGGCGCGTTGTTTTCCCCTTTTACCACCTTCATAGGCTTCATGGGTTTCACCGAGGGGCTATGCGCCCTGGCGGAGGAGCCCGAGGAGGTGAAGGAGCTGCTCAACTGGATGTGCGATTACTACGAGCCTATTTTTGAAAAGATTCCCAAGTATTACGAGCCGGACCTGCTGGGCATGGGCGACGATACGGCCACCCGGAGGAATCCTTTTTTCTCCGTGGAGATGTACAAGGATATTTTCAAGCCCATCTACCAGCGTCTCGCCAAGCCCTACACGGACCGGGGCCTCTATGTGGAATTCCACAACTGCGGCCGCTGTGAGGACTTTGTGCCGGATATGTGCGACTTCGGCGTGAAGGGCTGGGACCCGGCGCAGACGGACAACGATCTGATAAAGGCCAAGACGGATAACGATATAAGCCTCCTGGGTTGTTTTGACTTCCAGGTTCCCCTGGACGGGGAGATAACGGAAGAGTATGTCCGGCAGCAGGTGCGGGATACTTTTGCCAAGTACGCCCCCGGCGGGCGCTACGGTTTTGGCGGCGCGATTATGACCCCCACGGGGGACCCCAACGGCCCCGTCTGGAACGGCTGGCTGCAGGAGGAGGCCCAGAAGCTTGCCGATTGTTACTACGATAAGTAGGGTTCCGGTTTGGGGGGACTTGAGCCCCCCAAACCTTTCGGTACAGAGTCTGCAATTAGACTGTGGATAAAACGAAGAGAATATTAACCACGGAAAACACGGATTTTTGTGTGAAGTCCGGGCTCTATCCAGAAGAATTGGGTAATGAGACGTTACGGGGCCCCCCCAACAGGGCTAAACTTGACCCACAAATACGAATAAAGATTTATAACCACGAAGGACACGAAGAGCACTTTTCCGTTATGGAACTTTTCCGCTATGGAACTGAGGAAAAGTAGAGGAAGAAGGGTTAACGGCCAACCCTCTGGACCCCGTCTTTCAGCGGTTTTTTCTTGTTCTTTCGTAATCATCTTTCTTTCTTCGTGTCCTTTGTGATCTTTACTTTTCCTTAAACCACAGCGGAAAAGTGGTTAAATTCTTAAGAATTCTGTGGGTCAAGTTTAGCTCTCTGGCGCGGGGGGGCTTTTGGGCGTATACTTGTGGTATGAAAAGCAGCGCCACTAAAATCTTCGGCATACTCACCGCCGGGGGGGATTGTCCGGGGCTTAACGCCGCCATCCGGGGGGTGTGCCGCCCCGCCTACGACCGCTACGGCATGACCATCGTGGGCATAGCCAACGGCTACCGGGGGCTCATAGACGAGGACGCCCGCATCCTCAGGCCCGAAGATTTTTCCGGGATCCTGACCCGGGGCGGCACCATACTCGGGGCAAGCCGGGAGAAGCCCTTCAAGCGGACCGCCGGGGACGATGAGGTTTCCGGGGACAAGGTGAAGGCCATCAAGGATAATTACCGCAAACTGGGCCTGGACTGCCTGGTAGTGCTAGGGGGCAACGGTACCAATACTACCGCTTATCTCCTCGCCCAGGAGGGCCTCAATGTGGTGGGGCTTCCCAAGACCATAGACAACGATATTGTGGGCACCGACCGTACTTTCGGTTTTCATTCCGCCCTCGCCATTGCTACGGAAGCCATAGACCGGCTGCACTCCACCGCCGAAAGTCACAAGCGCGTCATGGTGATAGAGATCATGGGCCACAAGGTGGGCTGGCTGGCCCTTTATGCGGGCGTGGCCGGCGGCGGGGATGTGATACTGCTGCCGGAGATTCCCTACGACATCAAGGCCATAGCCCGGCACCTCAACGAGCGGGCGGAAAGCGGGAGAACCTTTTCCATCGTGGTGGTGGCCGAGGGCGCCGTCTCCACGGAGGAGGAGAAGATGGACAAGAAGGAACGAAAAAAGTACCGGGATCAGTTTCCCTCCGTAGGTTACCGGGTGGCCCGTGAGATAGAGGGCGAAACGGGCCTTGAGACCCGGTGTACGGTGCTCGGTTACGTGCAGCGCGGCGGCATACCCAGCGCCTCCGACCGGGTGCTGGCCACGAGTCTCGGCACGGCGGCGGCGGATCTTCTGGCGCGGGGCGAATACGGCCGCATGGCGGCGCTGCAGGGCAGCGAAATTACTTCCGTGGATCTCGGCGTCCCTGCGGGAAAGATAAAGCCCGTTCCCCGGGATCATTACATGATAGACACCGCCGTCGCCGTCGGTACCTGCATGGGCCAGCCCCAGCCTTGATCCGCGACAGGGATTCTGCGCAGGGGTTCGTCATAACCGCGAGGCGCACGGAGGAAGAGGGGGAATCAGCAGGGAAGAAAGGAGAAAAACCACGAAGGCGCACGAAGGCGAAGAAGGAAAGAAGAATAAAGAAAACCACGAAGGTACACCAAGACGCACGAAGGAAGAGGAGAAGTCTGGTTCACGCTTTGTCCGTGTAGTCGACTTTTCTTTATACCGTAGCGGAAAAGTGTGGTCCGTGGTTAAATTTTCCGATAATTTTTGTTTTGTATATTTTGCAGGTCCCGTTTAGTGTTCTGCGGGGGAGTCTTCATTCGGAGGCGCGGAGCGCCGGCCTGGGGGGTAGCCGGAGACCCCGCAGGGCCGCAGGCCCGAGGAGGCTCCGGCGCAGGGGGGCCGGGCACGGAGACTGCGGTATGCGAAGCGATTCATGGTAATCGGCCCCCCTCTTCATTATTATTTTCCTGAAAAATGTTGTATTTTTGGATTGAAACAGGAGATTTTGGAATTTAGGACACCGCTGCGGTTTTTTCTTTGTTTTATCTTTCTCCCGGTGGTATACTTATTTTGAAAAGATTGCGGTAAAGGCGGAGAAATTGTGTTATTATTTATCACGAACTTTTCGCGGCCGTGATTTCAGCTTGGTGTAAGGGGCTGATGCCGGGATTGTTGTTTGAAGCCTCCTGAGGGTTTCATGCGCCCCGTGATCACCCGCAGTTACTGTCAGGAGGGCTTTATGGCAAAGAAATTTCAGTTGGGATTGGTGGGAAGACTGATCATCGCCATTGTTGTGGGCATTCTGCTCGGACTCTGGGCGCCGCATTGGTTCAACAGGGCGGTTGTTACCGCGTCATCACTGTTCAGTTCATTTCTGAGGTTTGTAATACCGCTGTTGATCCTGGCCTTCGTGACCATGGGTATTGCCGATCTTTCCCAGGGCGCGGGGAAGCTGCTGGGGCTTACCGC
>JAISQV010000272.1 GCA_031273985.1 Spirochaetaceae bacterium
CTGGCTTTACTCCCGTTTTGGGGGCTCCAATAAAAACCGCTAAAAACGCCCCCTTATAACGGGGTTTGGTATCCCCTCCCCCCCCACCCCCCCCCCCCCCCCCGTTAGCGTATAGAAAAGCCTTAACCTTTTTACCGGCGTCCCTTTTCCGCACTGTTTTTCGGCGCGGCCCGCGCCATAGCTCTGTCTTTTACCCTTCCGCGGGACAGCGTCATTTTCCGCACTATTCATCCGCCGGCGCCGTTCCGGCACTCATGCCGCACGAATATGTATTACGCGCATCGTTACGCACACGGGGTGTTAAACGAATAAAGCCTGAAATTCCCGAAGAAGCGCCGCCGTTCATGGCGGCTTCAAAACAGGAATTTCCCGGTTTTAATCAATTTCGTTTTACATAGGGAAAATTTTTGCCATAGGAGGGTAAAAATGAAGAAGAGCGGTTTTATTGTTGCGGGTATACTGGCATTGGCGCTGGTATCAGGATTGGTTATGGCGGGCTGCGGTGACGGTGCAGCTCCTCCCCCTGCTTTTGACGGCTCCACGCTTGCCGGAACGACATGGGGTTATGGCGAAACTGAAGATTTTGACGGGCTTTTGGGCGGTCTCAGCATTGAGATTGAGTTTACCCTGACTTTTACTTCCGCTACGGAGGGGACGACGGAGTTCAAAATTACAAAATGGAACGGTGAATGGACGGCAGAATTGAAGGGGAAAATAGAGACGGCATTCAGTGAGGACCATGATAGCAGCAGCTCGTTCACCTACGAGTACGACCCGGCCACTTACACGGGGACGATGATAAGCGATTCCGGGTCAAACGAAGATTTCACGGTCGATGTAGAAAAAAGAGAACTCACCATTGAAGACGGCGAAGAGCCCACTGTTCTCACTCTTAGATGACGATGCCCCCGCGCAGGGCGGGGTATCGCCGCGCTGTTGTACCGGGGGCCCTGCCCCGCTGTTGCCGGGCTGATCGTTGAACCGCCCCGGAGGCTCCCCGCGTGAGGAGGTTTCCGGGTATCAGGCCCCCCTCGAATGAGGCCGGCGCCGGCACACCGCCGTTAATTCGGCGGCGTGTTCACCGGCTCTTTTGTATATAGCATGAAATTTAAAGTACGATATGTGGTCATACCTTTTGTCTGTGTGCTGGCCGCGCCGGTAGTTCTCATTGCGGCGCTGCATTTTAAGCGAATCACCCTTGTGCAGGATTATATTAACACCTTACAGTCCTGTGCGCGGGAGGGGGATATTCTCTGCCGCCTGGGCGACCGCACCTGGTCATTGTATTTCAAGGGCCTTTCCAAAGAGGACAAACGCTTTTCGCATCTGGGCGTGGTACATATCAGCGATAATGGCATTACGGTCATAAATGCCGAAGGGCTGGCCTGGAAAGGAAAAGATTTTGTAAATGCGGTCCCCCTGGGTGAGTTTGTCAGACCGGCGCGAATGTTGGGTTTATACCGGCTGAACGGAGTGGACGGGGAAAAGATAGCCGAAGAAGCGCAGGCCATGATCGGAAAACCTTTTGACTGGGATTTTAATTTGAATAATGCCGATAAAGTGTACTGCACCGAACTATTGTACGTGGTTTTGAAAAAACTGGCCCCGGAAATAGCATTGCCGACCGTAGCCATATTCGGCAGGGATATAGTCCCCCTGGAAGCCGTCTCAGCGTCTCCCCTCTTCACCGAAGTACTATTCCTCGAATGAGGCTCCCGGCCTTGAACCCCGCGCCGGATTCCTGTATAAGCGGGGGAGCATGATTCTCAGCGTAAGCAGAAGGACCGACATACCGGCCTGGTACACGGAATGGTTTTTCAACCGGCTGCGGGACGGATCGGCCTGCGTCAGGAATCCGGTGAACCCCCGCATGGTAAGCCGTGTCGGGCTTTCGCCCGCTGAGGTTGACTGCATCGTGTTCTGGAGCAAGAACCCGGCGCCCCTGCTGGAGCGGCTGCATTTACTGGCGGATTATCCCTTTTACGTTCAATTTACCCTCAATGCCTACGGCCCCGATGTGGAGCCCCTTTCGCCGCCCCTGGAGGGGCGCATTGAAACCTTCCGGCGGCTTGTTGAAAAGACGGGCCCCGGCGCCGTCATTTGGCGCTACGATCCCATACTGATCAACCGCAGCTACACGGCGGCGTATCATATCGATCATTTTGGAAAAACAGCGGAAAAACTTGCGGGCTACACGAAAAGGGTTACGATCAGTTTTGTCGATGTCTACCGGAAGAACCGGGCGAATCTGGAGAGTCTCGCCGCCGGGGAAAGCAGCCCCGGTGAAAATGCCCTGATAGCCCGGGCCCTGGCCGGCATTGCCCGCTCCCGGGGTCTGGCGATAGACGCCTGCGCCGAAGAAGCGGACTTTAGCCCCTACGGTATAGCCAGGGCCCGCTGCATAGACGAGCGGCTGGCATCGGAGCTGAGCGGCAGAACCATAGCTCCGGGGAAGGCGGGCCTGCGCCCGGAGTGCCGCTGCGCCGCGGCCATAGACATAGGCGCCTACGACACCTGCCCCGGAGGCTGCCGGTACTGCTACGCGAACAGCCGCCGGGAGACAGCGGAAGCCAACCATGCGCTGCACGATCCCGCCTCCCCGCTGCTCACCGGCAGCCTCCGGCCCGGCGACACGCTCCGGGACCGGGCCCCGCCAGTGCAGAGCCAGCAATTAAACTATGAGTAGGACGAAGAGAAAATATTAACCACTTTCCCGCTATGAAACCAGGGGAAAGTAGACCACACAGACAACACGGACGAAAAGGGAATTTGGAACGAAAAATCCGTTTAATCCGTGTAAATCCGCGGACTGTTTTAGTTTTCCCCCGCTTAACTTGTTGACAGTGATTACATTTTTGTAAGTAAACGCCCTGCGGCTTGTCTTACTGCCCGCTCACGCAGTCCACCCCGCCGAAGAGCGTTTCCAGGCGGTCCAGCATTTCGGCGGGCAGGGGGCCCAGGGCGATGGAAGCAAGATTCTCCCTGAGATGCTCCGCGTTTCCCGTGCCGGTAAGGACCACCCCTATGCCCGGCGTGTGGCGGCAGAAACGGTAGGCCGCCTCCACGATGCTTCCGGCGGCGCCGCTCTCCACGAGAAAGTCCAGAACCCCCTCATCCCGCACCAGGGAGGGGTCCGCCTGCCCCCGTTCAAGGATCCGGGCTATGTTCGCCCTGAGCTGCAGGGGATCGTGCAGGGCCCGGCGCACGGCGAACATACAGAGAACGCCCAGATTCTTTTCGATGGCCAGGGGCAGCACCCGCTTTGCCGCCGAAGGATTCAGCATATTGTAGCCCGTCATGATGCAGTCGAAGAGAGCGTCCTTAAGGCAGTCCTTGAACATGGCGTGGCCCGTGTCAAAGGCAAAGACCTCGGTGATTCCCAGAAAGCGTATCTTTCCGGCTTTTTTGGCCTGCTCCATGGCGGGGACAAGACGGTCCCGCACCTGGGGGTAATCCGCCGGAGCCACCCCGTGAAGATGGTAGATGTCCACATAATCGGTCCGCAGCTCCCGCAGGCTCTCCTCCAGCGTCGCCAGAAGGTCCTCCGGCGTCTTGTTCTGGTAGGGCAGTTTGGTAGAAAGGATGTACCTGTCCCGGGGAATCCCCGCAAGCCCCTTCCCCACCGCGCCCTGGGTCCCGTAGACCGTGGCCGTGTCAAAGAAGTTGACCCCCGCGTCAAAGGCGGCGCGGACTATCCCCGCCGCGTGGTCCGGGCCGTGGCTCTCAATGCCGATGCGGGAAAACCCGCCGCAGCCAAGCCCCGCCGAACTGACCCGCAGCCCCGTCCTGCCCAGGGTAATCATTTCCATAAGCGCCCCCTCCATCAAGGGTAGCTCCGTAATCCGGCCAAGGCAAGTGCGAAACGGGGAATAGAGAGAAGAATCAGGAAGGGGGCCGAGCCCCCTGAAGAACCCGCTCACGCGGGGGAGCCCCGCAACGCCCCCCAGCCCCTTCCAGGAGTTTGCGCGGGGGAGGCCAGCCGCCACACGCTTTGATTTCCGCCTTTTTTTATGCTATCATTGGCTTGTGACCATAGAACAAACCATCGAAATTCCCGCCGACCGGCGGATTACTCTGGAAGTTCCCCGCGAAATTCCCGCAGGACGGGTAATGCTTACGTTTACGCCGGCGCCGCCAGATCCTTTTGCCTCCGACAAGGCAAAATCCAGGGCGGCGCGGAAAAAGTTGCGGAAACTTTGCGAAAATTCTACGCTCACTGTTGAAAGCTTCCTTGCCATGAAAGATGCCGACCGGGTTCTGGAAGCGGCTATTGATGAACGCTCCGATAACAATTTGAAGGGCAAGTAAAAATCCCCTTCCGCTGGATTCGTCCCGCGCCGCAAAAAGCCTGATTCGGTGTTCCGGGAAGCGCGATAATCCTACTCCTTACGGGATTCCCCCTGCGGGAGCGGGCTCTTCCGCGCAAGGGATAGGAGGGGTGCCCGAAGGGCAGACCCGGCGCGAAGCGCTGGGGCCGGAGCGGAGCGGAGCCCCGGATAGCCCGGTCCCCGCCCCTGTCGTTCCGCATTCTGCCGTAAGGCAGCGGGCGGAGATGCGGCGGGGATGCGCCCCTATTCACAAAATTCTGTGCAGGCTTACAACGTATTCGCTG
>JAISQV010000308.1 GCA_031273985.1 Spirochaetaceae bacterium
TTACGAATCCCGTGGGGGCCATCGGATAAATACATGGAAGGAATGCCAAGCCTTTCCACGGCGGCGCTGCGGAACTGTCCCGCACCGGACAGGAGGGAAGCTTTTTCTTCCAGGGTCATTTGGGCGATCAGCGCCTGGTACTTCACGTTACTATCCCCTAAAAGGTCCGCCAGGGGGATTCCCTGACGGACAGCGCATTACTCGGCGCCGACTCCAAAGAGCCTGCGATATTTTTTGATCTTGAAAAAAGCCAAAAGAACGAGGAGCGCCAAAATCACGCAGTCGGCGGCAATCAGCAGCCTGACCCAGGTGGGGGTGATGGCCTTGAAAACCGCACCGGGGGCTACGCCGTTCATGGCGTTTGAGTTCACCGTGGCGTACAGGATGTTGTGAGCCGCGCTGCGGATGGCAATTTTTGCGGTAGCACTGGTGCTGTCTGTGAGGGTCTTGTCGGCAAAGCCCGGTATACGCATGGTGAGCATAAAATCACCGCCGTTGCGGATCGCCAAGTCCTGGTCCATATACGGATAAAGATTGAAGTCCGTGATGACCGCCCCCCGGAAACCCCATTCGTTGCGGAGTATTTCCGTAAGCAGCGCCCGGCTGCCCCCGGCCCAGGTGGTCCCGATACGATTGAAGGAGGACATAACCCCCAGGGGATTGCCCTTCTTCACGGCGATCTCGAAGGGGCGGAAGTATATCTCCCGCATGGACTGCTCGTTTGCCCAGGTCATAAGCCCGTTGTCCCGGACGCGGTTGGTCTCCTGATCGTTCATTGCAAAGTGCTTGATGTAGGTGATCATGCCCCGGGAAGTCGCCCCGGCCACCACCCCGGCGGCGATTTCCCCGCCCAGAACGCCGTCCTCGCTGTAGTACTCAAAGTTCCGTCCTGCAAAGGGAGAACGGTGGGTGTTCATTGCCGGCGCATACCAGCCGTTCACCCCGCCGTTGAGCCCTTCCTCGCCAATGGCCTCGCCCATACGGCGGGCAATGTCCTTGCTCCAGGTAGCGGCGATCACACATTCCGTTGGATACCCTGTAGCGGCGGTATTCCCGATAAAGGAGGAGATACCCGCGGGGCCGTCAAGGTCCGTGGTAGCCGGCTTTGATACGGACGGCATCGGCGCGGTATTATATGCTCCGGTACGGAACAGTTCCAGAAATTCATCAATATTGAGTTGATCCAGCAGCAAATCCCAGAGGGGTTCATCATAGGGAAGGTCCCGTAAATTGATGAGCTGCACCCCGTTGTTTGCGTTGAAGACCGGCGCCTCATCGGCGCTGTTGTTGTGCTCCGCCGCGACATAGGCGGCAACAGCCTTGATAATGGCGTCACTGGCGATCTTGCCGGCGCCGGCGGGCGGAGCGGGCCAGGTGCCCTCCCAGTCGGCGCGGGAAAGGTAGGTTTTAATGTGGCCCGATACATCGTCAAAACGATTTTGAATTTCCGCGCCCGTGGCCTCATCGGTTTCGTAGCGGAAGCCCGAAGCAACGCGGTATTCAACCGGGGCGGAGACGCCGTTACCGGCTTCATGGGCGTTCTTGCTCACCCTAAGCTGATAGGTTCCGGCCTCAAGCTCCCAGCCGGTAAAGCCGTTCCGGTTCGCATCGTTGTAGTCGTAGGAGGCCATCTCCCGTACCGGCAGGGTAAGGGTAAGGGTTTGACTGGCGCCGGGCTCGAGGAGGCCGGTTTTTTCAAAGGCGCCGAGTACCACGTGGGCTTTCTCAATATCCCCCGCCGTGTAAGGAGCGGTGTAGTAAAGCTGTACCACATCTTTGCCCGCCATCGATCCGGTGTTGGTAACCCGTACCTCAAGGGAGATTACGCCGTCTTCGTTCAAGGCAGCGCCGCCCGCCGGGCTTGCCCTGGTTACTTCCCAGTCAAAGGTGGTGTAGGAAAGGCCATAACCAAAGGGGTACTGCACTGCCCGGCGGTAGGCGGCATCGTCATCCGCAAAGCGGGTTTCGTAGTACCGGTACCCCACATAGATGCCCTCCTCATACTCGACAAAGTAGTTGCCGGGAGCGTTTTCATATTCATAGTGGCCAAAGTTATAAAAGGACGGCGCGCTGGTAAGGTCATACGCATAGGTATCAACCAGCCGGCCTGAGGGATTCACCTCACCCCTGAGCACCCGGCCCAGGGCCTCAAGCCCCTCGCCGGGACCGCCTATCCAAAGGGCGGCGTTTATCCAGTCTTCGTCAAGGAAGCCCAGTTCCATGGCCTCGCTGGAGTTGATGATCACGATAACCTTGCCGAATCCCTGGGCCTGCACATGGGCAAGGAGGTCTATTTCATTTTGGGAGAGCTCCAATTGATGCTGCCCGGCCTTGATCCCCAGGCGGGTAAGCAGGTTCCGGACCTCCGCGCTGTAATGGGCCATGTCCGCCGCCACATCCAGGGAAAGGTCGCCTCCCTCGCCGCCGGGCCTGCCGAGGACCACGAGCGCCGCATCGTTGTATGCGGCATAGCTGCCCTTGACCGCATCGGTGTAATCGGCGACAGGCACCTCGCCAATATGGTAGGTGCTGGTTTCGGGGGAATCCATTTGAATTGCCGCGTGTTTGTAAGGCTCAAAGTAAACCGCCGCGCCGCCCATAAAGGGGTTGCCGGTGCCAATCTGGGGCCCGCGGACGGCCTTTTTTTCAGTGTAAAAGCGGAGAAGCGCCGGATTCATCTGAAATCCGGCCTTGGTGAGGCTCGATTCCAGGGTGGCCGCCCGGCTTTCATCAATCGTTCCCGAACCGCTGCCGCCGTAGACAATGCCCGCCGAGGCGCTGCCGAATACGCTGATCCGCGCTCCCTCAGGCAGGGGTAATGCCCGGGCCCCGTCGTTTTTGAGCAGCACGATGCCCTCTTCCTCAATTGATACGGCGAGGGCCCTCCCCGCCAAATTTGCTTCTTCAGGCGTCTGATAGGCGCTCCTGAAATACGCCGTGTCAAGGGCGGCGCTTTCAGGCGCTGAAATTGTCCGGTATTTCTGTCCGCCGAAATACTGGGTAATGACCCCGTAGAACATACCGGTACTGACGATGGTTACGCCCAACGCAAGAACAATCACGACACCGGCAATGCCGAGCCAGCGTGCCGCAAAGGCTTTTTTGCTCTCCTTCTTCCCCATGGTATCCTCCAAAGATGCTGCAAATTTCGCAAAACCCCGGTTTTGGGAATTTGCCTTTTCAGTAAGACGGGACCGCCCGCCAGGTAAACCGGTACATCCGAGGAAGCGGAATTTGCCGTTTCCTGCAATTTTGTCCCGGTTTATTCCGCTTTTATTATAATTCTCAAAAGCTGGCATGACAAATTTTCCCGGCATACTGCCGGGCATATAAACAGGGCAAATTAGCCATTTTAAGGATTCTTCAGGGAAAAGACCGAATATATTCCGATTCAGAATGAGGGCGTCTGCGGCGGAAGGCCGGGAGGAGGGACAAGGGGCGGGCTAGACTTTTCTGCCCGTGTATTTTTCCACAAAGCCCGACGGCCGGTAGGTCATTTTTGCCTGCCGGAGGCCCTCGTCGCCCAGGTCCTGCTCCCGGTTCAGGCGGCTGTAGTACGCGGGCAGGGAGGCGGCGAAACTTTGATTCATGTACTGGTAGATGCCCTTGTATTCGTCGAGGCCCTTTTCAAAGTGGATGGCGAACATTCTGCCCCGGGCTATGCTTTCCCCCAGGCACCAGCCTATGGGCCGGTCCTTCACGTACCAGATGGAGCCGCGCAGTTTTAGTACGCCGAGCAGTCCGAGGGCCTCCCGCGCCGGGCCGTAGTCCCCGTCTTCGCCCCGGTTTTCCCGCCAGTCCTCCAGCACCAGAAGGGCGTCTCCGGTAAGCTTCTCTGTCAGGTGTTCCTCCCGGACCTGGAAGGCCGCGGTGAAGGCGTTTACCAGATTCCGCTTCTTGTGGTACTTCTTTCCCGCCAGGTCCGCCAAATCGCTGCGGAGGTAGAGGTAGTCAAAGTTGTTCCGGTCTTCGGCGACCTCGATACCCCGGCGCTCAAGGCCCTCCCGTGCGGGGAGCAGCACCGAGGGGGGGATGTTTTTCCAGAAGTCGTGGGTCCTGAAAAGGTCTTCCAGCACATCCTCGGGAGGGACGGCGCAGGG
>JAISQV010000124.1 GCA_031273985.1 Spirochaetaceae bacterium
TTGTCATGACCGAGGATGCCTACGCGCTTATGGCCGGTATCTACGATGTTCACACAAAGTTTACTTATTCTTTCCAGAAAGCTGATTATGTGAACAAGGGCCGCGCCGAGGGGCTGGCGGAGGAACTCAAGAAGAAGCCGGAGCTGGCGAAGTACATAGCCCGGCCCCGCTGAGGAAGCGCCCCCGGACCCGCCCCGCGCAAGCGGGTTCTTGGGCCGGGGGCGTAATAAAAGGAAGATAACCGCGAAAAACACTAAAGAAGAAAAAAAGAAATTAACCACAAAGGGCACAAAGTGCAGGAAGGAAGAAAGAGAATAGAAGAAAAAGAAATTAACCACAAAGGGCACAAAGTGCACGAAGGAAGAAAGAGAATAGAAGAAAGAATGAACCACGAACCTCACCAACCTCACGAAAGAAGAAGAAAAAAAAATTAACCACAAAGGGCACAAAGTGCACGAAGGAAGAAAGAGAATAGAAGAAAGAATGAACCACGAACCTCACCAACCTCACGAAAGAAGAAAAAAGAAGAATTTAACCGCAAAGGGCACGAAGGAAGAAAAGAGGTATAGAAGAAAACCGCTGAAAGACGGCCTTGGACCTTCTTTTTTGTGCCCTTCGTGTTCTTCGTGGTTATCCTCTTCTTCTTTTTTCGTGCTTTTCGCGCTCAAATTTAGACGAGGGCGGCTGAGTAAGTTGTCCCGTTGGCTGAATTGGGGGTGGTTCGTGCCGTTCGTTATAGTTCGTGGTTAATATTCTCTTCCTTTTCCCGGCCCGGCTTTACGCGGAAGGCGGGGCAGTGGCGGCCTGTGGACAGGAAGACCTCGTCCGAGGGGAGATGTCGGGACTTGATGCCGAAGACGGTGCAGGACCGGGGAAAGGCCGGGTCCCAGGTTACCCTGAAGTGGACGCAGTTGAGGCAGCGGGGCGGGCGGGAAGAACCGGTTTCGGTCATGCTTTTTCCGCGGCGCCGCTTCAGCCCAGGATCACCATCAGGTTATCCGCAATCAGGCGGTTGCTCCAGTGTTCCACGCCCTGAAACCAAAAAGCTACTTTTACGCCGGCTTCGCCGGGCAGCAAACCCGCTTCGGTTTTAAGCCCCCAGATAAGCATCGCTTTCCCCTCCTTCTACTCATGGTCTATTACCCGCTCTGTACCAGCCGGGCATTATACTTGTGTATACGCCGTTTAGCCAAGCCCGGGAAAAGGCCCTTCCGCTGTTTCTTTTCCTGTTTCCGGTAAAATGGCTCCGGGGTCCTGAAGCTTATGCCGTTTTCCCCAGCGGAAAAGCGTTTCTTTAACGGCGATGATCTTGTCCGCCATGCAGACGATCCATCCCTCCCGGCAAACAGGGGGATGGAACAGGGTATAGGGCCACATATGGCTCCTGATGCAGGAATACTCCCTGTCAGAAACAGCAAAATATTTCTTCGCGTTTTCCGCGGCGGTTACCGGGTGCATCCAGCCGTGGAGGGACCATATCCTTTTATGCCAGTCATACAGGAAAAAGTCATGTAATAACGCGGCCCGGACGACGCACCTTACATCAATGTTTTTTTTGCCCTCCGCCATACTGAAACTCAGGCGCGCTACCGAAAGGCTATGAGCGTATATCGAGATATTGCCATGCTGAGTAAATTGTTTACTCCTTAAAAACACATCGTTTTCAAGAATGTCCCGCGTCAGGGCATCAAACAATACGGTGTTTTTCATATCAGACCTTCATCGTTGCCGGCTATTCTGTCGGGGTAAAGTTCCTTTTTGTTTCTAAGGTATTTTTTTATGGAAAAGTATCCGTCAATGACAAAAACCGTCAGAAACACCCCGCTTATGATCAAACGCACCGGGAAAGCAAATAAATTGATAATATATATTGGTACATCCCAGAGATAATACACCAAAGCCAATGCAAAAACACCAAAGGACGTTGCGGAGGCCAATGATATACGTCCCTGATAGGTACACCACCGGCTAAAAGGATACAGCCGGTAATCCCAATATCTTTTGTGGAAAATCTTTTCCAGAATAATACCGGCAATATATTCCATAACCGAACACATTAACGCTCCGGCGATAAAAACAAACAGCGGATGTTCCTTGAGCGGAGAACACCCATAGTGTTCCAAAAATGCGCCAAAGGCATAAATGGGAATGTACGGCCCTTTAAAAAACCCCCGGTTTAAGATCTTTCTGCGCCCGAAGATTTCCAAAAACAATTCAAAGATCCAGCCGAATACCGCAAAAAAGAAAAACGTAAAAATAATTTCCGGTATAGTCATCACACCCTTATAAGTTCCCTCTCCGCCAGTTCGGGCATGCGCTTTCCGGCGGCCTCCGCCGGCAGAGAGGCGTCCTTCACGGAGGCCCTGGCATTCATGATGAGCATCTGGAGCCGGTTTTCCACGTTGGCGAAACTGGTGTCGGGATCGTAGTCGAGCGGCAGTATTTGTATCGCCGGGTAGAGTTCCTTGATGCGCTTGATGATGCCCCGCCCGCAGACATGGTTGGGGAGGCAGCCGAAGGGCTGGAGTATGACGAAGGATTTTATTCCCATTTCCGCGTGGTGCAGTATATCCGCCGCCATGAGGAACCCCTCCCCGGATTGAATCGAGTGGTGTATCACCGGATCGCTTATCTTGGCCAGCGCCGGCAGGTGCGGCGATGTTTCGTAGAGGGGGTGTTTCCGCGCCGGAATGTCCATCACTGTTTGGGCGATGTCAAAGAATTTGTCGCCGACGAAGGAGCGCAGTATTTCGTAGGCCGAGTGGCGCACGTGGAAGTCGCGGAACTTGGAAACCGTGTGCATGAGCATGAGGTTGCGGTACACATCGTACATCTTGGGCAGTTGTACTTCCATGCCGTTCCGCTCCAGGTAGTCCTCGATGTAGTAATTGGAGCCGGGGTGAAAGGTCAGAAGGTACTCCCCGGTGATAAAGACCACGGGCTTGGGGCGCGTCTTGTCGTAACGGACGGCGCACATTTCGTCTATGCTTTTCCGGTACGCGTTGAAGGCCTGGATCATGCCCCCGCTCCGGAGGGTTTCGGCGATCCGGTCTATGCCCAGCTCGAAGACCCGGTCCGTGGCGCCCCGGTGAATTTCGTAGGGCCGGATCTTGCGGCGCAGGTCCTCCAGCACATCCGCCATCACGATGCACCAGGCCCCCCGGGCGAAGGAGAGTTCCGACAGCTTGAAGCCGGGATGGACCTTTTTTATGTCATAAATATCCGTGGAGATGATCGGCACCTGGGGGTAGCCCGCGTCGTCCAGGGCCTTGCGGGTGAGGAACATATAGTTCACCAGCCGGCAGTCGCAGTAAGTTTTGCCCGTGCCTATGGCCACATCGTCGGGGTTGTACTCCCCGCTTTTAAGCGCCGCCAGGGCCTCGCCTATGATCACCTGGGCGGGGAAACAAATATCGTTGTGCACATAACGCTTGCCCAGCAGCATGGCCTCCCGGCTGCCTATGGGAAGGGGCGCCACCTTGAAACCCTGTTTGCCTATGACGGCGGTCATGATCTTGCAGAAGGCCCGGCTCACGTTGGGCACCAGGATGATCTTGCTCCGTTTGGCGTCCCTGGTGAATTTTACCGGGTAGGGCTCGCGGAGGGGCTTTACCCGGAGCCCGCCCGCCGCCTCCCTGCGCCGGGTCTCCACGGTCTCGATGAAGGAGCGCACCCGGATCCGCAGGGGCCCCGCCACGTCGCTCTCGTCGAGCTTGAGGATCAGCGGCGCCTTGCCGGAAATTTCCTTGAGGAGCCGCGTTACCTCGTCGGTGTAGATCGCGTCATGGCCGCAGCCGAAACTGAATATTTCCACATACTCCAGGGCGGGGTGCCGGGCGGTGACAACGGCCCCGGAAAGAAGCCGCGCGTGGTTGCTGTTGTTGATGTCCAGCATGGTCCGGGAAAGATCCTCGTCCTGCACCCCCTCCAGCGCGTCCACGGTGAGCACCGGAATGCCCAGGCTGGTAAAGTAGCGGGAAAGGTTGTGGTTCACCAGCTCGTCAAACTGGTAGTGCCTCCCCGTGATCACCACGGCGAACTTCCCCTGGGCCTCCGTCTCCCGGATCACCCGGCTTCCCTCGGCCACCAGTTCCCCGGTAAAGGAGGCCAGAGCCTCGTCCCCCTGGGCTATGGCCCGGCGGGTGGACGCTTCGGGGATGCCGAAGGTTTCCCGCATATAGCGGCAGAGCTGGTACTCCCGGTCCCTGTCCTTAAGCCAGTGAAAGACCGGCGTATCCAGGGGGATGTTGAATTCCCGCTCCGGGTTGTTCGAATACTTCACCACCAGGGGGTAGCCCTTGAGGACGGGGCAGGTGTAGGTGCTCAGGGGTTCAGGGTTTTCCGTGGGCAGGAGGCTGAACAGGGGCATGAAGACCCGGTCCACCCCGCTTTCGAGGAGGTCCTGGATGTGGCCGTGCAGCAGCTTGGCCGGAAAACACACCGTATCCGAGGCGACGTACTGGAGGCCCTTCTCGTAGAGTTTCCGGGTGCTGGGCCCGCTCATGCGGACCTTGAAGCCCAGGGCGCGGAAGAAGGTCGTGAAGAAGGGCATGGTGCGCCAGAAGTCCAGCGCCCGGGGCAGGCCGATCACCGTGTCCCTGGGCGGCGCCGTCAGCGTGTAGGGATAATCCCGGAAGAGCAGCTTCTCCCGGAACTTGATCAGGTCCGGCACGGCCTCCATATCGCGGGTTGCCTTCTTCACCTTGTCCCGGAAGGCCGCGTCCCCCGGCTCCCCCACCAGTTCCCCCCGCTCGCAGCGGTTCCCCGTAACCCAGGTGGTGCCGTTGGAGAAGGTGATGAGGGTGCGGTTACAGTTATTCGTGCAGATGCCGCATTTAACGTTGGTCTCCTGCACGTAGCTAAAATCCTTCATCGCCTCAAGGCCAATGAAGCGGCTCCGGCCCTGCGGCCCCTTGGGGCCGGTGAAGCCCTTCGCCGTAATATGCTTCTTCGTCAGGAGGGCTATGCCTATGGCCCCCATCTCGCCGGGATAGGGCGCCCGGGACACATCCTTGCCCAGGTACTGCTCCAGGGCGCGGAGCACCGCGTCGTTTCTGAAGGTCCCCCCCTGCACCACGATACGGTCCCCCAGGGCGGAAAAATTCGAAATCCGTATCACCTTGGTAAAGACATTCTCTATGATGGACCGGCAGAGCCCTGCCATGATGTCATCGGCCTGCTTGCCGTTCTTCTGCTCCGTAATGATCGTGCTGTTCATGAACACCGTGCAGCGGCTCCCCAGCTCCGCGGGGTTTCCCGCGCTAAAGGCGGCCTCGGCTATCTCCTGCACGGGAATATTCAGATTCGCCGCAAAATTCTCAAGAAAGGAACCGCAACCCGAGGAACAAGCCTCGTTCAGGGTAATATTGGTGATGATCCCCGCCGCGTCGTGGTCCCCCGGGGAAATGGAGATGGCCTTCATGTCCTGGCCGCCTATGTCCAGAATAAAACTCACCCCCGGCACGTACTTCCGGGCCGCCTCCGCGTGGGCCACGGTTTCCACCGTGTGGTAATCCGCGCCGAAGGCCTTGTCGAAAAGCAGTTCCCCGTAGCCCGTCGTGCCCAGCGCGATAATCTCAAGCTTCACCCCCAGGGCGTCGTACTTCCCCTTCAGATTCAACAGGGCGTCCTGAATCACGCACAGCGGGTCCCCCCGGTTGTTGGCGTAAAAGGTGTCCACCACCTCCTCACGCTCGTCGAGAAGCGCGAATTTTGTCGTGGTGGAGCCCGCGTCTATCCCCAGGTAGACCCGCAGCGTATCCCCCCGGCGGTAATCGCCGGAAGGGGCCGGGGGCAGCCGGTGCCGCTCCTCGAAGGAGCGCCGTTCCGCCGGGGACTCGAAGTAACTGAGGCGCTTCACGGGATCCGCCATATCCAGGCGCTCCCGGTAATCCGCCAGCGCCGCCTGGGCGTCTTCGATACGGAAATTATTGGCTTCGGCGCCGAACATATCCTCCAGGGACAGGGCCGCGCCGTAAGCTATCAGGGTCTCAGGGCTTTCCGGCCTGATAATATCCCCCTCCCGGAGCCCCAGCCGCTCGGCAAAGACCCGGATCAGCGTGGGGTTGAAGGTCAGCGGCCCCCCCTCAAAAATAATCGGCGCCTTGAGTTCCAGCCCCTGGGCCAGCCCCCCTATGGTCTGCTTCACAATAGCGTGGAACGTGGAGAGGGCAATATCCTCCCGCTGCCCCCCCTGATTAAGCAGCGGCTGAATATCCGTCTTGGCGAAGACCCCGCAGCGGCCCGAAATATCGTAGATCGTCCCGCCCCGCGCTGCCAGAGCCTCAAATTCCTCCACCGGCGTCCTCAGAAGCGTCGCCACCTCGTCGATAAAGGCCCCGGTCCCCCCGGCGCAGCTCCCGTTCATCCGCATATCCGAGGCGACCAGATTCTTCTCGATCTCGTCATAATAAAAGAAGACCACCTTCGCGTCCTGACCGCCCAGCTCTATGGCCACCCGCGCCTCCGGGTAAAAAGTACGCACCGCGATGGCGTTGGCCACCACCTCCTGAATAAAATGCGCCCCCACCGCATCGGCAATGGGCTTCCCCCCGGAACCGCAAACCGCCGCCCGGAACGCCTCGCCGGGAAACGCCTCCCGCACCTCGCCCAAAACCGCCCGGACAGTCTCCGCCTGATACGCATTGTGCCGCCGGTAACGCGAAAAAAGAACCTCCCGGCTCACCGGGTCCATGACCACCGCCTTCACCGTAGTCGA
>JAISQV010000316.1 GCA_031273985.1 Spirochaetaceae bacterium
AACCACGAAAAGCACGAAAGATACGAAAAGAAGAGGAATAATGAGATGATTACTAGCAAAAATTTCGTGCTTTTCGTGTCTTTCGTGGTTAAAATGAATCAAAGTAAACGCATATGGTGTCAGTCACCCTGCGGGAGAAGTCGGGGGGCGTCCGGGAGAAGGCCGGGGGCGTTGCGGGGGCCGCGGCGCACCCCTCCGCCTAAAGGCGGAGGGTACTTATGGTAAACGGGGGAATTTTTCTGCGCCGGAGCAGGCCAAATTCCTGCGTAGACAACCTGCGGTTGCCCTTTGTGCTCCCCCGCTGTGGGGGTAGCGGAGAAGCGTTTGCGGCTTTGCCGCAAACCTTCGGAGCGCAGGGGGCTTGGCCCCCTTCCTCAATTCTCCTTTTTCCCTTCCTCCTGATCCTCGGTGAGCACCTCTATGTGGTCGGCGAAGATGGCGATGGTGTGCTCCCAGTGGCTGGAGAGGCGGCGGTCGGCGGTTACCACGGTCCAGCCGTCGTCCAGGATGTCCACGTCGCCGGTGCCCTGGTTGATCATGGGCTCTATGGCGATGACCATGCCGGCGCTCATTCTGGGGTTGGGGCCGTGGGGGACGTTGGGGACTTGCGGGTCTTCGTGGACGGCCAGGCCCACCCCGTGGCCGCAGAACTGCCGGACTACGCCGTACCCGTGGGTCAGCGCGTGGCCCTGGACGGCGCGGGCTATCTGGAGGAGCCGGTCCCCGGCCTTCACCGCGGCTATGCCCCGGTAGAGGCACTCGCGGGTTACCACATTGAGCGTGTGGGCTTCGGGGCTTACGCTGCCCACCTCCACGGTGCAGGATTTGTCGCTGATGAAGCCGCCCAGGTCTATGCCGCAGTCGAGGGAGACGAGGTCGCCGCTTTTGATTTTCCGCCGGCCCGGAATGCCGTGTATGACTTCTTCGTTGACGGAGATGCAGATCGCGCCGGGGAAGGGGTTGTCCCGGGGGCCGTAGTTGAAGAAGGCCGGCTTGCCCCCCGCCTTCCCTATCCAGTTCCTGACCCAGCGGTCTATCTCCAGGGTTTCTACGCCGGGCTTTACCAGGGGGATCATCTCGCGGAACATGGCGCAGAGGAGGCGGCAGGATTCCCGTATGCCGGCGATCTGCCGTTCATTTTTCAGGCGAATCATGGAGGGGGCGCCTTAACCGTAGACATTGAGCTTGCGGCGAAGCTGCACCACATTGGGCAGCGCGGGGTCCCGCTGCAGGGCCTCCCGGAAAACCTCTTCGGCGCTCCTCAGCTTCCCTATTTTTACCAGGGCCTCCGCCATGGAGCGGAGCCACCGGGCCTCGTCCTTGGGGGAAAAGCCCAGCTCCAGGAGTATCTCCATGCAGGAGACCCAGGTCTCGTTGTCCACCGCCCGGCGGAGCCGGTTCCGGACCAGGTCCTTCAGGGAATTTTCTATGTCCGTCATGAAGTGATTGAAGTAGGGCTGCCGGCGTTCCTCCCGTACCAGGCCGGCAAGGAGCATGAAGGCTTCGTAGTAGCAGCCCCGCTTTTCGAGTTCCTCGGCAAGGATAAAGGTACAGTCCATCCAGTCTTCCCGGTCCAGGTACTTTTCCATGCCGAAGTCAAGGCCCCCCTGACTCCGCCAGACGGCCAGGGCCTCCTCCTCGTCCAGGTGGAGCAGGTCGAAAAACACGAGCTTCGCCTGCCGCTCCGGGTCGTCGGGGTCCTCGGTAAGGTAGCTGCGGTAGTCAAAGGCCCCGGACTTTACGAAGCGGTTCAGGGCCTGGTCGTAGTCCATCCGCCGGTCCCGGTCCGAGAGAACCTCGTACGCGTTGAGGAGTTTTCGCATGGCCTCCCCGCCGCCGGTCCTCATCTCCGGGGCAAGGTCCGGGTGCAGCCGCTTGGCCCGTTCCCGGAAAGCCCGCTTTATGTCCTGGGGGCTTGCGTCATTGGCTATACCCAAAAGGCTGTAGTAATTATCCATCGGTCTCCGTCTTGCTTTTCATCATGGGGGGAGCGCTCCTGCCCAGAGCCTCCGCGTGGGCCATGGAAAGAATCACCTCGCTCCAGTTGATCACCATCCCCTCCCGCTCCATGGCTTTCATCAGGTTAACCAGGCCCCGGGAAGTGAAGGGCCCGGTCTTCCTGAGAAAGGCGGCGCCCTTCCGGCCCGCAAGGGCCCTCCCCGATGCAAGAACCTGGGCCAGAGCTTCGGGCATCCTCCCCCCGAAGAGGGAGCACTGCTCCGCCAGCACCGCCACATAGTCGTAGCCCGGCAGTCGCTCCCCGTTGCGGAGGTCCAGCAGCTCTGCCCGGTGGCCCCCGGCCTCCATGCCCCGCGCCAGGGCTTGGGCGCAGGCGGCAAGGGCAGTGCCCCTCCCCGCGGGAACACAGAGCAGCGCGATACGCACCGCTAGGCCTGCTTAAAGATCTGGTCCATGGCGGGCTCCTTCACGAGCAGCACCGGGCATTTGGCGTTTACCATTATCTCCCGGTGATCGTGGCTGATGATGTCCCTGGCGCTCCTGTCCTTCTCCCATCCCCCCAAAATGATAAGGTCCGCCTTCCTCTCATCGGCGGCCTTGAGTATCTCCGTATAAATCGCCCCGTGGCGTATTTCCTTTTCAATCTTGATCCCCTTGGGCTTGGCGAGTTCCTCCATAAAGGCGAGGTAACGCTGCCCGTTGGCCTCAAGACTCTCCAGGTAGTCCTGGCTCTCCTCCTGAACGAAGATCTTGCTCAGGGTAAGCTGGCGTATCGTGGCGGTATCCACCACATAAACCGCCGTAAGGCGGCACTTGTGCTGCCGGGCAAGCACGATGGCGTACTTTGCCGCCATAACGGACGCGTCGGAACCGGTAACCGCCGCCACAATGTTGGAAATCAATGGTTTCGTCATTCCCTGCCCGCTTTCTTCTTCAGTAGTTTCGCCGAAAAAAAGGCGTCCCGGTCCTTCTCCTCCAGCGCCGCCTCAATATAGGCTCCGGTTTCCCGCGCCGTGGGGATCACCATCTTTTCCAGGGCGTTTACCCGGCGCTGCGTCTTCCGCAGTTCCCGGGCCAGCCGCCAGGCAATGGTCCTTACCGCCGCAAATTCCGTGAGAATCTTGAGGAGTTCAAAGAATTCTAGCACAGTTTCATCGCATTCCGCAAATGAATTTGCCGGGGAATACTTCAACTCCGCCTTGGGCAGATGCACTTCCAGGTTGGGCAGCCTCATCCCCGCCGCGTTGACGGTCCTTTCCCGCAGGTCAAAGCTATACCTGATGTCCCTGGAAAGCCGGTCCGCCCGCTCCCGGCCCACCACGATCAGCATACGCTTCAGGGCGGGGTAAGCCGTCGAGACCCGCCCGTCCAGTTCCCGCTCCAGCAGCTTCACCTGCTCCACCCGCCGCATCAGCTCCATGACGAGGATCTCCCGCTTCTGCTCCAAAAGGCCGTAGCCTTCCAGCGCGGTGGCGAGCCGCTCCCGGACCCGGATAAGGTTGCTCTTGGTGGGGGCTGTCTGTTCCCTGGCCATCCCGCTAACTCCTACCGTATTTATAACAAAA
>JAISQV010000125.1 GCA_031273985.1 Spirochaetaceae bacterium
AATGCCACCGTTTCTGTTTCCTACAATGGCGGGGAAACCTGGGCCGGCACATCCCTGGGCGGTGATTTTTCCGGCGCCCGGCTTAACGCCGTGGTGTACGGCGGCGGTGATTTTTATATCGTGGGAAACGGGGGGCGCAGGGCATATTCAAATACCCCTGCCAACGGATCGTCCTGGGCACGCTATGTATCGAATTCACGGAACATCAACACTTACCCGAATGAAAAAGACGATCCGGGCTACCCCTTCTTCGGCAATAACCTCACGAAAGTAACCTACGGTACCTACGGCGGCAGTCCCGGAATCGCCGTGGTATTTGATGAATGGGGAGGCCGGAGAATAGCCCTGGCTGCCCATACCAATTTTAGCAGTAAAACCTGGGACGCGGACCTGGACGCGGGCGCCTTCGGCACAAATGCTATCCGCGGCATAGCCTTTGGCGGGGGGAATTTTGTCGCCGCCGGCCAAAGCTCCATGATAGGTTTCTGGCCCAGCGCAAACCCCGGCGACACGGCGAACCGCTACTGGCGGGCCCTCCCCTTCCATGAATTCCAGTACTGGGAGATTACCGCCCTGGCCGCCCTGAACGGACGGTTTTTTGCCGGCCACATAGGCGGAAAGATAGGGTACAGCAGATGACGGTCATTCTGAAAAAAAGGCCCGTCCCCCTCTTGGCCCTCCTCTGGGGCTTTGTTGCGGGCGGCTGCTATATGCTCAACACTTCCCCCACGCCCAGTCCCGCAGGGTATCACTACATAGCAGGTTACTACGATGGCGGAACCTTCTACTCCGGCGCTTCCCCCTTCGCCGGGGAACGTATCACCGGCATGGCCTCCGACGGCGCCATGGTTGCCGCCGTAGGGGAAGACGGCTCCATCGCCTATTCGCGGGACTGCGTGATATGGACCAAGGTGGAGGCCGCTTCACCGGCCATCAGCTTTAGCTGCCTCACCTGGGGCGAGGGCGTTTTCTTTGCCGGCGGCGGCGGCGGCCAGGCGGCATGGTCCGCCGACGGAATCCACTGGAACCGGGGCGTCATAGGCCCCATGAACCCCGATGACATTTACGGCGTGGCGGCGGGCAAACTGGGGGAAAAGAGCGTGTTTGTGGCCGTGGGGGACAAGGGCAGAATCTGTTATTCATCGGGGGGGCCCCAGGGCAAGTGGAGCGCTGCAAGCCTCAGCCCCTTCGGCGCTGTAGAAAGGGTCCGGGCAGTAACCTACGGAAAAAGCGCACGGGAGTCCGGGGGCTTTGTGGCTGTGGGAGACGGCGGAAAGATAGCTTTTGCCAATGATCTGAGCGGCCGCTGGTACGGCGGAAGAACCGGAGTAAGCCGCCCCTTTTACGGCGTCGCTTTTGGCAGCGACAGATTTACCGCCGTGGGGGAGATGGGCATGGTAAAGTTCAGCTCCGCCCCCCAAACCTGCAACTGGACCTCCGGGGACGGCGGTATTTTCAGCGCCCGCTCCCTCCTCGGCATAACCTGGGACCCGCGGGTAAAACAATTTGTGGTGTACGGGGATGAATCCGTGGCGGGCTATTCCGAGTACGGCGAGATATGGCGGGCGGCTTCCTTTCGGGAACTCTTTCCCCTGGGGATCAGCGCCGCCGCCTGCACGGAGTCAAGAATAGTGTTGGGCGGCGCTGACGGAACCATAGTCTACAGTAATTGAGGAACATCATGAGAAGCGGCGGAAAAGAAAACAGGGCTTCCCTTTTGGGAATAGTCCTGACAGCGGCCCTCTGCGGGAGCCTTGCATCCTGCCTCCAGACAGCCTACGACACGGACCTTCTGGACCAGGTCAGCCCAATAATCCCGGTGGATATAAAATCGCCCTCCTTTTCAGCGGTTCAGGGAAACAACAAGTTCATTGTCGAACTCAGCGGCGGCGCTTTTGCAGCGTCTCCGGGAGCCGGGGATTTTGATCTGGAAGGGGGCTCCTGGGGCAGCCCCCAGATAAACCGGGAGAGCGACACCCTGGTAACCATTACCCGCATCACGCTGCCGGCGGGAGGCTTGTACAGGCTCACCGTAAAAAAAGAAGCCCTGCGGGCTCCCCCAAACAGGGTTGCCGTAAGGGCCGTTACCGGCGGCCTCTGGACCGTGGTGAGCCAGGCCACGGTAACCAACATATTTAACACCGCCGTGATCTGGGCCATGGGCTGCGGGGACGGGAAATTTCTGGCCGGCGGCGACGAGGGCCGCCTGGCCTGGTCAAGCGACGGCATAGTCTGGAATGCCGTACTGCCGGGAACGGGGAATGGAAAAAGCCAGTTTACCAATACCATCCGGGCCGTAGCCTACGGAAACGGGAAATTTGTGGCCGCCGGATACAGGAGCCGTGTAGGGGTTTCGAGCAACGGCAGGGACTGGGAAGCCTGGGATGAAGAAAAAACCGGGGGCACAAGCATCCTGGCCCTGACCTATGGAAACGGGAAATTCGTGGCCGCCGGAGACAACGGTAAAATTCTGTGGTCCGGCAACGGGTATAACTGGAGTCACGGGGGGACCAACGCCTTCGAAGGCAGAAGTATTCTGGGCCTGGCCTACGGGGAAGTTACCGAGTCAGGCCGTTCCGTGCCCCGCTTCGTCGCCGTAGGCAATGATGCGAAAATCAACTGGTCCAATGACGGCGTAACCTGGACCGCCGCCACGGTCAACGGCCTCGGCGGAAATGCCGTGAACGCCGTCGCCTACGGCGGGGGAATATTCGCTGCCGCTACCAATGGGGGGAGAATAGCCTGGTCCGCCGACGGCAAAAACTGGACTCGTGCAACTACAGGCAATGTTTTTGCCGGCGCAGGCATTTTAAGCGTAACCTACGGCAGCGGAAAATTTGTTGCCGCGGGGCACAACGGACACATGGGGGAATCGGTAGACGGCAAAAACTGGACGGCAATTTCCCCAAGCCGGTTTACCGATACGGAACAAATAAGCGCCCTCGCCTATGGCGGCGGGGTGTTCATAGCCGGCGGCAATGCCTATACCGGCAGCGCCGCCAAAATAATCTACGGCTATTAGCAAGGAGACGATTGTGAAAAAACTTACGGCCCTTTTACTGGCCCTCGCCGCGGCGGGGCATATTTCCGCCCTGGACCTGGGTAACCTCAGCCTGGGCGGCGGCGTCAAGACGGGCTTCCAAATGAGGAATTCCGATTACGCGGGAACCCTGGAAGGGGTAGCCCACGGCGCGGAATACCCCCTGACCCTCTTCTTCGCCTCCCGGGAAAACGACGCGTACAACGGCGAAGGCTGGCTTAACTTCGGCTACGCCGAGGAAAACTGGGGGCTCGGTCTGGGCGCATGGTCCCACGGGGACATACAAAAATACGAAGACACCCTGCACCTGGGGGATCACTACTTCTGGGTAAACTTCTTTGACAAGCGCCTGAGAATCATAGGCGGCCAGGGAGGCGGTACCCCCATAAGCTCCGGGGGCTGGGTCAATGCGGACTGGCTGAGCTACACGGGACTGCGCCTCTTCTGGGTGGACCCTTCGGGCCTAAGCGCGGGAATCAACTTTACCGCCCCGGAAGCGGCGGGCATTAAGCCGGTGGATTATCTTTCCACCATAATGGCGGGGGTCCGCTACGATGCGGGAACATTCTGGCTGGCCTTCATGATCGCCAACAGCCCCATCTACGACGACAGTGAATCCAACTACGACGGCGGTATCCATGACCGGGGAGAAAAAATAGCCCAGGCCGGAAACATCGCCTTTGGCCTGGGAACATCCCTCCTCGGAAACAGACTCAACTTGGCCCTGGACGGCATGGCGACAAACCTGGGCGAAGACGATGTCCCGACAGACGGACCGGGCAATTATAAAATTTCTCCCGTGGAAATGACCCTGGCGCTGAAAGGCGGCTTTTCCATCACCGAAAGACTCTACACCGAACTAAAACTGAAGCACACCATCAGCAACGGGGATAACGCGGAGGACACCGCCTCCAGCGTCTGGGGCTGCTTTGCCTTCGAACCCTACGCCGGTTACCAGCTCTACGACTTTCTGAAACTTCAAATTTCCTTCAACCTGAATTATTATATCAACAGCTACTACCTGGCCCTTGACTGCAGCCCCGTGGCAAACCGGACCCTCAAGGCCGGGCAGGCCCCTCCCTACCCCTGGGCCTACGATTACTACTCCCGTTACCTATGCAGCGTAGAACCCGGCATGGTTTTTACGGTTTTCGGAGCTACGGTAGTCGTCGGCTACAAGGGAACCTTTTCACGGGACCATGTGGAAAACAGCCTCTACGCCGACTTTCGCTGGGCTTTTTAAGAGTCCCCGCCGGAGGCGGGCCCGCGGGATTGAATCCTGAAAATCCGCCGGCGCTGCTTTCAGGCCGGAGAAAACAGCAGCGTGCCGCCAGGCACGGCGGGGGGGTAGCGTAAAAGCGTTTCTGCCGCGTTGACGCGGCAGAAACCTTTGGAGCGCAGGGGGGCCGGGACGGGCGCTGAGGGTATGCGGGGCTATGCATGGTAATCGGCCCCCCTCCTGATTTCTCTATTGAAAATTTCTGGAGATAGGGGGATTCGAACCCCCGGCCTATAGATTGCGAACCTATCGCTCTACCAACTGAGCTATATCCCCGGATCGCGGCGCCTGATGACGCGGCGCGGCAAATGTCTCGCGGGTAAAAGTCTGACACAAAAGGGCGGCGCTGATCAAGTAGGGCGCCCCTCGCCTTGCATTTTTCCGGCGCTTCAGGCTACTATGCGGCCATGCCCATCAAGATACCCGTGAAACTCCCGGCCTACGAAGCCCTGCGGGAGGAGAATGTCTTTGTCATACCGGAGGACAGGGCGGAACATCAGGACATACGCCCCCTCAATGTGGCCATCCTGAATCTTATGCCCACCACGCTGGATACGGAGACGCAGCTGCTCCGCCTTTTGGGCAACAGCCCGCTTCAGGTGAACATCACCTTCCTGCGTATGGGCAGCCACGAATCCCGCAACGCGCCTCCGGGCCACCTGGAGCGTTTCTACATTGACGCCAAGCGCATTGCCGCCGAGGATATGCGCTTCGACGGCCTGATCATCACCGGGGCGCCGGTGGAATCCCTGCCCTTCGAGAAGGTTGACTACTGGAAGGAGCTCACGGAGCTGTTCGACTATTCAAAGCGCCGGGTCTGGTCCACGCTGCATATCTGCTGGGGCGCCCAGGCGGGGCTCTACCACCATTACGGCGTTCCCAAGCGGGACCTGCCGGCAAAACTCTTCGGCATATTTCCCCACCAGGTCAACGAGCGGAATAATGCCCTCTTTCGGGGCTTCGACGACGAATTTCTGGCGCCCCAGTCCCGGCACAGCGCCAGCGACCGGGACGCCATCGCCGCCCGCGGGGAGCTCAGCATAGAATCGGAAACCGCCGAGGCCGGGGTCTTCATCGTAACGGCCCGCGAAGGCCGGGAGGTCTATGTTACAGGACACCTGGAGTACGATCCCCTAACCCTGGACCGGGAGTACCGGCGGGATATTGCCAGGGGCCTCCCCGTAGGGGTACCCCGGAACTACTACCCCGGCGACGATCCTTCAAAGCCCCCGGTAGTCCGCTGGCGGGCCCACGCCCACCTCTTCTTTTCCAACTGGCTCAACTATGTTTACCAGGAGACCCCCTACGATCTTGAAGAATTGTTATAAGGCGAATCTTTGGGGGGAAACGGGGAAAGACCCTGTAAATAGGGGCGGTCATGAGCTAAACTGAAAGAACCGGGCAGGGGCGAATCCCGGAGCGCCCGGCATCATAGCAATCGGAGGTTACCATGCCGGAACTGAAGGGTTCAAAAACACAAGCCAATCTGGAGGCGGCCTTTGCGGGCGAGTCCCAGGCGAGGAACAAGTACACCTACTATGCGTCCAAGGCGGAAAAAGAGGGCTACCACCAGATAGCCGGGATTTTCCGGGA
>JAISQV010000004.1 GCA_031273985.1 Spirochaetaceae bacterium
CCGCACCCGTTCCAGGGCCCGGACTTTGACCTCCGGCGCTATTTCGTACTTCATTTTGCTGAGCCGGGACGGGGTTTTGGCTTCCGGGGCGGGCTTCGTGCCCTTGAGGACCAGGGAAATGACCGTGCCCAGTTCTTCCATCTCTGCGGGGCCCATGCCCAGGGTGGTGACAGCGGCGGTGCCTACCCGGAGGCCCGATGTGTACCAGGGGCCGTTGGGGTCGAAGGGGAGGGCGTTGCGGTTCGCCGTTATGTGGCATTCGTGGAGGCTGCTCTCCGCCTGGCGGCCCGAGATGCCGAGACCCGACGCGTCGATGAGGAAGAGGTGGTTGTCCGTGCCCCCGGTGAGCACGCTGAGCCCGTTTTTGACGCAGGCCGCCGCCAGAGCCTGCGTGTTTTCCACGATGCGCCGGGCGTAGTCCTGGAATTCAGGGCGGGCGGCTTCCCGGAAGGCCACGGCCTTGGCGGCGACGACGTGGGGCAGGGGGCCGCCCATGGTGAGGGGGCAGCCCTTGTCCAGGGCTTCGGCGAATTCGCCGGTGGAGAGGATCAGCCCCGCCCGGGGGCCGCGCAGGGTCTTGTGGGTGGTGGTGGTAACGACGTGGGCCCAGGGCACGGGATCGTACTCCCCGGTGAAGACTTTGCCCGCCACGAGGCCGGCGAAGTGGGCCATGTCCACCATGAACACCGCCCCCGCCCGGTCGGCGATTTCCCGCATACGCCGGAAGTTGATCTTCCGGGGGTAGGCGGAGTAGCCCGCCAGGAGGATCAGGGGCTTGACCTCCAGGGCCTGCCGTTCTATCCCGTCGTAGTCCAGAAGGCCCGTCTCCCTGGACACGGTGTAGCTGTGCACGTCGAAGAGCCTCCCCGACAGGTTGTGCCGGTAGCCGTGGGTGAGGTGCCCCCCGGAGTAGTAGTCCAGGCCCAGGAGCCGTTGGTTCTGGAAGCTCTGCCTGAGGCTTTCCCACTGCGCGGCGCTGAGTTTGTAGAGGTTGGTCTCGCCGAATTGTTCCAGCGCCGGCGCCTCCACCCGGGTCGAGAGGATCGCCCAGTAGGCCAGCACATTGGCGTCCGCCCCGCAGTGGGGCTGCACGTTGGCGTACTCCGCCCCGAAGAGGTCCCGCGCCTCCTGAGCGGCGAGGGCCTCGATGGCGTCGACATTCTCGTTCCCCGCGTAGAAACGGTGGCCGGGCATCCCCTCGGCGTACTTGTCGGTGAGGAGGTTGCCCATCGCCAGTTGAACGGCCAGGGAGCAGTAGTTTTCGCTGGCAATGAGTTTGACCCGGTTCCGCTGGTTCTCCAGCTCCCGCACGATGGACCGGGCTATCTCCGGGGCGGAACGGCTGATCTGCTCCAGATTGCAAAGATACGACAGGTACGCGGTGTTCACCCTGTCCGGGCTGGTTGCGGCAAGGTAGGCCGCTACGGGGCTTCCATTCATGCAAGGAATATAGCCGGAAGCGGGGGGGCGCGGCAAGAGACCCAGGGAGGAGGGATAAGAGAAGAGGGGGCGCATCCCCGGTGCTCCGCACCGGGGACCGGGCTATCGCTGCAATCTTTTATGCCCGTACCGGGCATAAAAGGATTTCCGCTCTATCAGCCCCTTCGGGTCTGGCAATTAGCAGTAAGGATTTAGGCGCTGCTATTCAGCAGCGCGGAATTGTCCCTTGCGCGGAAGAGGCTTCGCGCTGCCCCTTCCCGAAAAATTTTAACCACAAGGGAACACAAAGGCGCACGAAGGTTAGTCCGTCGCTGGGGGATTGGCCGCCGCTTTGACCCGCGAATTTCTCCCGGCGCCGCAAATTTTACCGGAACCATTGAAGCAAAACCCCGACTCAATCACCATAATATATAGGTGGCTAATGCCGGCGGGCAAAGCCCGGCGAACAAACACTGTCAGGAGGAGACGCCATGTCAGATTCGATGCAGCCTGCGGAACAGCCCCGCAGCCCCGGGGGGAACCTTACCCGCGAAGAATTTTGGGCGGGCATGGAGGAGAACACCCGTTATCTTAATGCCCTGCTCGATAAAGTTGGCCGGCGGATAGAGGAAACCGCCGATCTGATGCGGGAGAGCGCTGAACGGGAGCGGGAGAACGCCGCGCTGCAGCGGGAGAACGCCGAACGGCAGCGGGAGGAAGCTGAACGGGACCGGGAGGAACAAAAGGAACGGCAAAAGAAACTAGACCGGCAGTTTGCGGAAACCGACCGGCAGTTGGGCCGCCTGGGCAACCGCTTCGGAGAGCTTGCCGAGCACCTTGTGGCTCCCAACATCAAGGAAAAGTTCAACGCCCTGGGCTACCGCTTTGATTACAACTACGCCAATGTCGAGGTAGCTGCAGAAGGCCGGGTCGTGGCGGAGGTAGACATACTGCTGGAGAACAGCGAGTACGCCCTGGCGGTGGAGGTGAAGTCAAAACCGGTAGTGAAGGACGTGTTGGATCATGTCAGGCGGATGGAGATACTTCGCCGCTATCCGCACCGGTTTAAGGACGGCCGGGTGAAGCTGCTGGGGGCCATTGCGGGCGCGGTGCTTACGGACACGGTGCGGGACTACATCACCAAACACGGGTTTTATGTGATAGAGCAGTCCGGGGACACGGTGAAGATCAATGTCCCCGAGGGTTTCAAACCCAGGGAGTGGTAACAAGCCCCAGGCCTAAGAGAGAGCTCCCCTCCTCATTTCTTCCCTCCTAAAGCCGTTTTCCCACTTCCTCCACCCGGCGCTCGAAGGCGGCCAGGCGTTCCCGGCTCAGGCGGACGAAGGAATTGTCCTCCGCCGTGCCGGCCACCCGTTCCATTTCCGCCCGGTTCCGGTAGGTGATGCCCCGGAAGGGATCGCTGTAGTCCTTGGCCCGGCTCCGGTAGATTCCCTCCGTAATCCCGCGCCGTATCTCAAGGAGTCTCGGGAGCCTTGCCCGGAGCCCGGGCGCGTCCGTGCAGGGGCCGCCGCCGAAGCGGGCCAGAAGCGACCATGCGTGGCGCAGCCGGTCCTGCGGGTAGGCCGCGGCCATCTCCGCGTAGGCCCCGTGTATGGCGCCCCAGCCGGAGCGCCCCTCCCGTATATCCCGGCGTAGGCGGTCCAGCCTGAAGGCGGGGGCTATCTGCCCCCCCAGGTTCACCCAGTCCTTTGTGCCGGAGGGCTCCCCGGCGGAGGGGTCTTCGCCGGAAAGCTCCGCCGTGGTGACGGTGAGGAGGCCCTCAAAGCGGCGGGACGCATCCGCTGCGAACCAGTCCAGGATCGTTTTCAGGGCGTAGTATTCGAGCATCTCCCGGTAGGCGGCCCGGGCCCGGCGGGGTTTCAGAATCACCTGCTGCCGGCCGCTCCGTTCCAGCCCCGGCCAGGCCAGCTCCTCCCCCGGCGCCGCCTCGTAATCGTACTCCGGGTCCGCCTCGTCGTTGGACCTCTCCGCGGCTTCGCCGCCGTCCTCAGCGCCGGCCTCGGGAAGCCGGCTTTCCAGCTCCGCCAGGGCGGAGAGAATCTCCTCCGCCGTATCCGGCGCAAGATAATCGGTCTCTATGATCTGGGCCTTCACCTTCCGCCTGTCCCGGTTTTCGGCCTTCCAGGAATTCCGCTCCAACGCGTAAAGATTGTAAATCCAGAAATAGGCGGGCATCACCTCCAGCCGGTCCAGCCGGGTATTGTTGTTCACCAGCGAAAAGGGAAAACCTATGTTGAGCTCCCCCGGATAGTTCCCCTTGGTGATCAGCACAAAACTCGCAAAACGGCTGGGGTGCTTCAGCGTTACCGAGAGCCCCGGCCAGAAACCCCGGCCCGCCCGGAGCTCCCCGTCGTTGGCGCGGCTGTTGTGGTTGCTCCCTATGGTGGCCCCGGCGGCCATGTTGCTCATGCCCCCTATGAGGCTTGCGATAAGAAAGGAATTGTTGTGGTGCTGCTCGTGGACCGGAAAGACCAGATTGTTGAGCACCTCGCAGCACGAGATCGTGGAATTGTCGCCCAGCACCGAGTGGATAAGCCGGGCCCCGTACTTGAGGTTGCAGTTCCTCCCCATGACGAAGCGCACCGCCTTGGCGCCGTAGAACACATGGCAGCCGTAACCCACAATACCGTTCACCAGCTCCACCCCCTCCCCAATCTGGCTGGGCTCCTCCTCCGAGGAGAGGACGGTAATATTCTTGAGCTTGTTGGCCCCCTTGATATAGGCCGCCTCGCCTATGGCCGCGTCCTTGATGATGCGGCAGCTCTTCAGCACGGAGCCCCGGCCTATGGTCCCGTAGGCGCCGCGCTCCCCGCCGTACTCCTCCTGCGTAATCTCTTCCAGCCTTGCGTTAAGTTCCGTATCGTCCCGGAAACTGCTCCAGAGGTACGCGTCGGCGGGGAGCATATCCCGAAAGGGCAGGATAGAGCGGCCCCCGGCCTCGTTCATCACATCGATGCGGACCCGCACCTCCTCCTCCTCCCCCCGCATGATCACCCCGTTTCCGAATTTCGCGTGATTGGTGGCCTGCAGCTCGTCAATGCGGGACAGAATCACGGCGTCCCCTATGATATAGTGGGAAATATATGAGCAATCCTGAATAGCCGCGTCGTCCCCTATATCGCAGGAAATAACGGTACTGTTCCTGATGCCCGAAAGAATAGTAAAATCATGATGCCGCAAAAGCAGCCTGCGCAGCTTCCCTACCCTCACCAGCCCGTAGAACGAAGAATTGCGGATCAGCGAAGCGTCGAAAGGATCGCTTACCAGAAAATCATCCCAGGCGGGGCAGTAATTATTATTCGCCTCCAGAGCATCCCGCTCCGCCGGGCTCAGGGGCCGCCACGCTCCGGGGGGCCGCTGCTGATTTCTCCGCCAGTATTCATCCTTTCCCGGCGGAAGAAACGCTCCGGGAATAAAATCGTAGCCGTAACGCCCGGCGGGCAGCATGGAAAGTTCCATTGTTTACACTCCCGCCTCCATGGTATACAATACGCCCTACAAAGAGAAGCGGGGGGAGCTGATGAAACAAAGCATCGTGGTCATAGACGGCATGGGAGGCGGCATAGGCGTCCAGCTCATCGGCAAACTCAAGGACCTGGACGCGGACATCGTTGCCCTGGGAACCAATTCCACCGCCACGGAAAAAATGCTCCGCGCCGGGGCCCAGCGGGGCGCCACCGGGGAGAACGCGATCAGACTTAACGTCCGGCTGGCGGACTTCATCATGGGCCCCATGGGCATCGTAATCCCCGGCGGCCTCATGGGCGAAATCTCCGCCCCCGTGGCCGAAGCAGTCATGACCGCTCCGGGCCGGCGCATCCTCATCCCCCTCCAGGACCACCATTTCCACCTCGTGGGCCAGGAAACGCAGCCCCTCGCAAGGCTCGTTGACAAGGCGCTAACCTGGCTCAAGGAACAACTCCCCCGGGAAAGAAGCGAGGAGTGAGGAGGGGGCAGTCGCCCCCTACGCCCGGCCCAAGGTGCCGGGCTACCCCCTCTACGGGGGCTCTGCCCCCGTAACGCCCCCGGCCTTCTCCCCATATACACGCACTTAGAGCCTAATTAACCGCAAAAACCATGTTTGTAATCTTTTCAACCTCTTTTTCCGTGCCTTCCGTCTTTTCCGTGGTTAAATTCTTCCTTCTTCCTTTGTGCCCTTCGTGCCCTTCGTGGTTAAATTCTTCCTTCTTCCTTCCTCTACTTTTCCTCGCTTCCATAGCGGAAAAGTGGTTAAATTCTTCATTTATACGGTTTCAGCCAAATTGCCAAGGGGAAGCTTAATCGTTATCTTTAACAGCAGGGCCCAGGCCCGGGAGGAACCATGTCTCTTGATGCAGAACTCGATGAAAAGTACCAAAAATTACTCGGCAGCCTTGCCCGCCTGGACGGCGCGGCGGTGGCCTTCTCCGGCGGGGCGGACAGCTCCTTTCTCTGCTTCGCGGCACGGGAGGCCCTGGGGAACCGCGCCGTAGCCGTCACGATCCACTCCCCCATGCTCCCCCGGAGCGAACGGGAAGCCGCCGCGGCGGTGGCCGCCCGGGTGGGCATCGAGCATATACTCGTGGAAGAGGAAGACATCGATGAAGATGTGGCCGCCAATCCCAGGGATCGCTGCTACCACTGCAAGAAGCTGGAATTCGGGGCCATAGGGGAGGCGGCGCGGCGGCGGGGCATAGCCGTCGTACTCGACGGCTCCAACCTGGACGACCTGGGGGATTACCGCCCCGGCCTCAAGGCCCTGGAAGAAATAGGCGTGGTGAGCCCCCTCCGGGACGCGGGGCTCCGCAAGACGGACATACGGGCCCTCTCCAAGCGCTTCGGCCTGCCCACCTGGGACAAACCCGCCTTTGCCTGCCTTGCATCCCGCATACCCTACGGGGAGCGCATAGACCGGGAAAAACTCTCCCGGGTGGAGGCGGCGGAGGAGGTGCTCCGGGAAGAGGGCTTCCGCCAGGCCCGGGTGCGCCTCCACGGGGACATTGCCCGGCTGGAAGTGGCCCCGGAGGAGCGCCGCCGCTTCTTCGACGAGGCCCTGCTGGACCGCGTTTCCCGCTCCCTCAAAAACTGCGGCTTCCTCTACGTGGCCCTGGAACTGGAAGGTTACCGTATGGGAAGCCTCAACCTGCTCCGGGGCGTCCCGGAAACGGCGGATTCCGCGGCGGCGCAGCGCTGATGGAAGGAATCGACTTTGCGGTGATAGACTCTCAGCGCCGGGAGCGGACGGGCTACGGCGAGGTGGTCTACTGCGCCGGCAAGACCCTGGACCAGGCGGAGGCCATCATCCTCAAGATGCGGGAAGAGAAACTCCCCGTGCTGGCCACTCGTGCGGAAAAGGCCCTGGCGGAGCGGCTCAGATCCTCCTGCCCGGAGGCGGAGTACGATGAACTTTCCCGGATCATCACCGTGGCCCCGGCGCCCCGCCCCGCTCCGGCGGGCCTCGTAGCCGTGGTGGCTGCGGGCACCTCGGACCTGCCCGTGGCGCGGGAGGCGGCGCTTACCGCCGAATTCCTGGGGAGCCGGGTGGAGTCCATCGCCGATGTGGGCGTCGCCGGGATACACCGGCTCTTTAGCCGGCTGGAAGACATACGCCGCGCCCGGGTGGTGGTGGCCGTGGCCGGCATGGAGGGCGCCCTGGCCGGGGTCATAGCCGGCCTCGTCGCCGTCCCCGTAATCGCCGTCCCCACCAGCGTAGGCTACGGCGCCTCCTTCGGCGGGCTCGCGGCCCTGCTCAGTATGCTCAACTCCTGCTCCCCCGGCGTCTCCGTGGTAAACATAGACAACGGCTTCGGCGCGGGTTACCAGGCCAACCTGATCAACCGCCTGGCTTCAGGCGGAGACTCCGGAGGGAATACTAACCACAGACCACACGGACCACACTGACTTTTACTGACTTGTCCGTGTCGTCTGTGCTGTCTACTTTTCCTCTACTTTATCCTCTACTTTTCCTCGGTTCCATAGCGGAAAAGTTCCATAGCGGAAAAGTGGTTAAATCAGTTGTTTTGGCCCAATCAAGGTATAGGGTGCGGAGGCAGGAATTCTAAGTTTGAAAACTTAGGCATTTCTATCCAAAAACCACTCAAATTATTCATAATTTGAGTGGTTTTTACCTTAGCCTGCCACCCCTTCCATTCAAGAATTCTAAGTTTTTGCCGGTATCTACGCCTCGGTAAAGTAACAAGGGGTTCTGACAGGACCCCCGGTAATTTTTTAAGGCGTCCTGCCATGTTAAACTTAGAATTCCTGGTGCGGAGGTTGATCGCTTCGCCTGGCGCTTGCAGGCTTCTTCCGCGCTTGTGCGGCGCTCAGCGCAAACTCCGGGGATGGGGGGCGTTGCTGCTGAAGCCGCTTTGCGGCTTCAGCTTGGGAGTTTTGCTGCGCAAAACTCCGGGAGAAAGCCGGGGAGCCCCTCCTCACTCCTCCTTTATCCCTTTCCGCGCCTCCTCCACGATGGGGGGCAGCGCCTCCAGGATGCGGTCCACGTCGGCCTCCGTGTTGTACACGCTGAGGGAGATGCGCAGGGCGCTCCGGGCGATCTTCGCGTCGTAGCCCATGGCCAGGAGCGGCGCCGGGGGATCGATGGAACCGACGGAGCAGGCGGAGCCGGAACTGACGCAGATGCCCTCCTCATCGAGGCGGAGCACCAGTTTCTGGCTTCCCACGCCCTCCAGCCCCTCGAACACGAAGGAGGCGAGACCGGGAAGGCGCCGCACCGGGTCGCCGGTCAGCAGGGCCCCCGGAATCGCCAGGACCCCCGCGATGAGGCGGTCCCGCAGGGCCGTTATGCGCTGGTTGTTTTCCTCCAGCGATGCCGTGCCCTCCTCCAGGGCCGCCGCCATACCGGCGATCAGGGGGACATTCTCCGTGCCCGATCTCCGGCCCTTTTCCTGTCCGCCTCCCCAGATAAGGGGGCCGGGGATCAGCGGGACCCGCGCGTAGAGGGCGCCTATCCCCTTGGGGCCGTGAAACTTGTGGGCCGACAGGGTCAGCATATCCACGCCTATGTCCCGTACATTGATGGGGATATGCCCCGCTGCCTGCACGGCGTCGGTGTGGAAGAGTACTTTGCGCTCGTGGGCCACGTCGCAAAGCCCCTTGATGGGGAGCAGCGCTCCGGTAACATTGTTGGCCATCATCACGCTGACCAGAATCGTGTCTTCCCGTATCGCGCCGCGGAGCTGGTCGGGGCTTACCATCCCGTTCCGTCCGGGTTCCAGCAGCGTAACCTCGAAGCCCCGGCCCTCAAGCCGCTCCAGGGCCTTGAGCACGGCGCTGTGCTCGATGCGGGTAGAAATGATGTGCTTGCCCCGGCCCGCGTACTGCTCGCAGACGCTGAAAATGGCCCAGTTGTCCCCCTCGGTGCCGCCGGAGGTAAAAAATATTTCATTGTTCCGAGCGCCCAGGGCCCCGGCTACCTTCCGGCGGGAATCCTCAAGACTCTTCTTTGCGTCCCGGCCCAGGCCGTAGATCGCCGAGGGGTTTCCGTAGGCCGTGGAAAACAAGGGCAGCATGGCCTCCAGGGCCGCCGGCGAAACCGGAGTGGTCGCCGAATTATCCGCGTAAACTATCCCTTGGGTTTCCATCATTCAGCCTCCTTGGGAGTTTGTTGCGCTTTGCGCATAAGACCTCCAAAAATCGCCTGCAAGGCGATTTTTTACCCTGCAAACTCCGTAAGCATACCCGGCAATTGTGGTTTTCATGGCTTTTTTCACTAAAAAAGCCGTGAAAACCTACAAGTGCAACAGGCTGCCAGGGCAGCGCCGGGTTACGACGCTTCCTTAATGTACAGAACCTCCGCGGGGCAGGCCCTGACGCAGATACCGCAGGCGATACACTTGCTGGGACTGGCCGCGCCCTCGGCCTTCACGATCACCTGGAAGGGGCAGGCCTCGACGCACTTCCCGCAGTCCACGCACTTCTTCTTGTCCAGCATGAACACGCCGTTCTTGTTCTCGGCGATGGCCCCCTGCTCACAGGCCTTGGCGCATTTTCCGCACTGCACGCAGAAACTGATCTGGGTCTTCCCTGACTTCTCCCCAATCTGTATGCAGGAAAGACGGATATCAGTGTTCTTGTAGAAGGCCTGCGCGCAGGCCAGCTCGCAGGTGAGGCAGGTCATACACGCGGACTTGTCCGTAACGGCTAATTTTTTCGACATAAGCATCCTCCATAGAAGGGATGCTAGCACGGGCGGGGGTAAAACGCAACGGGATTTCCAGGCCCGTACCCGGCGTCCCGGAAGGGGAGTCTCCCGGTCTGACCGCCCTTCGCCCCTATCCCTTCGGGGAAGGCCGGGGGCTACACGCTTTTTTTCACTCCCTTTGTACAAACCCCTTGTTTATTATTGTTTTTATGGTATAGTATGCCCTATATTAACTGAAGGAGGCTGTATGCGTAAACTTTGCGGCATAGCAGTTTTATTCGTAGTCCTTACCCTCGCTCTGGGCTCGTGCGGCGTGGGGGAGCTTTTCTCAACTTCCCTGGCCAAAGACAGTAACCGTCTGACCAGGGCGGATATCGGGTCCGCGGATGACGCTCAGCGCCTTCTGGAGCAGGCCAAGAATGATCCTGCCGCTTCCCGGTCGCTGCTGGACAAGATTCTGGGGCTGGCCGGAGATGAAAATATAAGCGATGCGGAGAAGCAGGAGCTTCTGGGAGCCGCCGCCGCTGCGGCCGTTCAGGCCTCCGACATAGGCGGGTTGATCCTGGGCGCCGCCTCTTCCCTGGATGTTCAGAGCCTGGGTTCGGGAAGCGGCGAGCCTGAAGATTATGCGAAACTTATCCAGGATTTGCTGGATGCGGCGGAGAGCCGCGATGTGGCGGGTATCTCCGATGAGATGGCCGGGGCCTTCGCCGGCTCCTACGACCCTGACGGAACACTGTCCGATGAGGTATTGGCCGGCATGGGCAAGACCCCGCAGGAACAGGATACAAACCTGGGCCTTCTGGCGCTGTCCCTGCTCTTGGGGCAGTTGGAGCCCGATGCGGATATTACGAAATACGCTGGTGATGACAACTCCTTTGCCGAGGATCCCGCCGGCGCAATGGGGGAGATTTTCAGGGGTTTAGAAACGGACGGTGCGGATTCGGTGAGCGATATAATCGAGATCAACCCTTCCCTCAAACTGTTGGATGCGACAATCGGTTCCATCGGCAAAGATGGTCATGAGGTTACCGATCCCATCGCCAAACAGCTTGGGGCCTTCTGGAATTCCCTTAAGGGGGTTGCCTCATGAAGAAGTTCTGTCTGGTATTGGTAACAGCCCTGGCCTCCGTTTTGGCGCTTTCCGCCCAATCCGCCCGGCCCATGGCGCCGGTTACGGTGCGGGATTCCCAGACCTTTGGCCTGGGCGGCCCCCACGTGGCCTACACGGACACGGTGTACGGCCTTTTTGCCAACCCCGCGGCCATGAGGCGGGCAAACCGGGGCAGCGCCTTTGAGTTGTCCGTGTCGGCTCCCCAGGTGTTTGACATCCTGGGGCGTATGGACGGGGTAGATTTTGGTGATCCCCTCAGCCTGATAGGGCTTTTTAGGGAGGATGACGGAACCCTGAAATTCGGTCCCGGCGTCGCCTTGCAGTTTCCCCTTGCCATAGGCTATGCGGGCAGGGGTTTCGGTTTCGGATTTTGGGATCAGGTAGCGGTGGACCTTCATTTCAAAGGGGACACCGCGTCTGTGGGCGTCCGGGCGGACTTTATTACCAGCGTCGGTATAGCTACTTCGGTGGTTGAAATGCAGGGGCACAGCGTGGACGTGGGGATGGCCCTGAAACCCTTTGTCCGGGTCATGACCGCCGGCATTAAGCCGGTGAAGGCTACGGACCTGCTTTCCAAACTTGAGGACATGGATTCCCTCATCGATGAACTGCTCCATGACGCGGGACTGCCCGTTATTGCCGGTGTGGGCGTGGACGCGGGCATCATGTACCGTTTCCGGGAGTGGGCCTCCTTCGGAATCAGTTTCAACGACATAGTTACCCGGGGCGCCGTGGTTACGGACCTTGCGAGTACGGTGGGCGTTGAAGGCCTTACCGGAGTTGAGACGAAATCTTACTATGTCCCCTTTACGCTGAACGTGGGCGCCGCCGGTTCCGTGCGCCTGTCTGATTTCTTTCCCAACCTGCCGGCCCTGGCCGGAGAATCCTACCTGGCGCTCATGGCCGACTGGAGGGACCTGCTGAATCAGCATTGGGGCAGCAAAGCGGAAGACCTGGTGGATTCTGACGGCAACGCCATCAGGAATCCCATCCTGAACCTGAGCTTTGGCGCCGAGCTGGGACTCTTCCGCTACGTCAAAATCCGGCTGGGGATCAGCGAAATGCTTCCCGCCTTTGGATTCGGGCTGCATTTCGGCGCCTTCCAGATATCCAGTTCCATCTTCGGTGTTGAGCTGGGCAACGAGCCCGGTCAGTTCTCCTCCTACGAAGTGAATCTGAGCATCTCAGTCCGGCCCCAGTCGAAACGGGAAAGGGCCTGGCCCTGGAACGGCCCCATCGTGAATCAGGCGCTGGGCATCAGGTAGCCCCTTCCCCTGCTGCCCCGAAGCCCCGCCCCTGGCGGGGCTTTTTTGTTTCCCGGCGCGGGGGAGACTTAGGCCGCCCGATCCGTTATGATTCGGGTATGCTTATCTGGTTTGCATCGGGGAACGCCCACAAGAAACGGGAAATTGAAGCCCTCCTCAAGGGGCGGCTTGGCGCGGTAGAGTTGAGGATTCCCGGCGAGGCGGGGATACCCTTTGAGCCTGAGGAGAATGGCGCCGCCTTTCTCGATAACGCCTTGATCAAGGCCCGGAGCCTCCGCCTCCTCCTGGACAGCCGGGGCCTTGAGGGGCCGGTGCTGGCCGACGATTCGGGGCTCTGCGTGGACGCCCTGGGCGGCAGGCCGGGGGTGCACTCGGCGCGCTACGGCGGCGGGGCGGGCCAGGCGGAGCGTAACCGCCTGCTCCTTGCGGAAACCGAAGGCTGTGCGGAACGGGGGGCGCGCTTTGTCTGCGCCCTCGTGCTGCTCTACAGCGGGGATCGCTTCTACGCCGTGCAGGAGACTCTGGAGGGAGAGCTGCTCCGGGAAAGCCGGGGCGGGGGGGGCTTCGGCTATGACCCCCTCCTCTACCTCCCGGAACTGGGCCGGACTGTTGCCGAGCTGACGGAGGAAGAAAAAAACACCCTGAGCCACCGGGGAAAGGCGGGACGCGCCCTGGCACGATTCCTGGAAGACACGCCCCGTGCCTAATTCCTTCTTTACCGACATGACCAGTTCCCGTTTCAGCCCCGGCGCGCTGCTGGATATTTCCGGCGGCGGCAAGGTCCTGGTGATAAGCGACTTTCACATGGGCGGCGGCCGGGGGGACGATCTGGAGTACAACGGCCCCCTGGTTACGGACATTCTGCGGGATTACTACCTCAAGGATGACTGGAACCTGATCCTCAACGGGGACATTGAAGAATTGCAGCGCTTCAGCCTGGAATCCATACGCCGCAAGTGGCCGGAGATGTACCGCATCTTTGACGCCTTCGCCGAAAAGGGAAAGCTCTACAAGACGCTGGGCAACCACGACGAGGCCCTGCTCTTTGCGAAGGACTATCCTTACGCCCTTTACGACGCGGTGCGCATTGAGACAGCGCTGCTCCCCTGCTATGTGTATCACGGTCACCAATCCTCTCACATATACGCTAACTACAACCACATGATAGGCGCCGTGTTGCGCTACATCCTCAAGCCCTTCGGCATCAGAAACATTTCCAGCGCCCGCAGCCCCTACCGGCGTTTCTTTGTGGAGCGGCAGGCCTACGAATTTTCCCTGCGGCACCGCTGTATCTCGATAATAGGGCA